>CATPBV010000242.1 GCA_955652345.1 uncultured Solirubrobacteraceae bacterium
CGGCGCGCCCGGACACCTGCCAGAGTCCGGTGATCCCGGGGAGGACGAGGTAGCGCTTCTTGTGCCACTGCTCGAGCCGGCCGAAGTCGCGCATCGGGAGCGGTCGCGGCCCGACCAGCGACATCTCCCCGCGGACGACGTTGACGAGCTGCGGAAGCTCGTCGAGCGAGAAGCGCCTCAGGAGGCGGCCGACGCGGGTCAGGCGGGGATCCCGGCGGATCTTGAACAGTGCGCCCGACAGCTCGTTGAGCGGCTCGAGCTCGGTCTGGTCCTGGTCGGCGTACTGACGCATCGTCCGGAACTTGAAGCAGTAGAAGGGCTTGCACGCCATTCCCGGGCGAATCGAGCGATAGATCACCGGGCCAGGCGAGCTCAGCTTCACCGCGATCGCGATCACCAGCAGGATCGGCGACAGCAGGACCAGCAGGATCGTCGAGATCACGAGGTCGAATACGCGCTTGATCGCGAAGTCGATGCCCTGGAAGACGGGCGGTCGCAGGGTGAACAGCGGCACCGACTGGCCGGGGACGAACTCGACGAGGTCCATCAGGATCTCCATCGTCGTCGGCGCGACATGTACCGTGACGCCGCGCTGATGGCACAGGTCGACGAGCTCGACGGCCTTGTCCTGGGGGAAGTCCGGGTCGGCGATGATCACCTCTTGAATGCGCTCGTCCTCCAGCAGCTCGGGCACCTGCGAGAGGTGCCCGAGGACGCGCAATCCGTTCTGCGGGCGCGGGCGCAGCGACACACACCCGACGAGCTCCACCGGCGTCCGTGCGCGCCCCGACAGCGCCTGCGCGACGTCCTCGAGGTGCTTACCGGATCCGACCAGCAGCGCACGCCGGCGATATCCCGCGCGTTCGAGCAGCCATCCTGTCACCCGGACATGCAGCTCACGGAGCCCAGAGATGTAAACCGTGCCGAAGATCACCGAGCCGTAGAAGATGTAGTAGCTGCGGAAGTGCTCGCCGCTTGCCAGCGCGAAAACGAGCGCGATAACGGCCGCTTGCAGTAGGGCGGTGGTGATCGTCGTGAAGCCCTGCCTGCGTGCGCGCTCCCGATACAGATCGACACGGGCGAACATCAGCACCGTCATCAGGTACGCGAACGGGGCGTAGTGCTGGGTCTGCGACCAGGCCACGCCCGCGTCGGCGGTGCCCTGGATCACCAGCTTGAGCATCAGCGCGGTGAACAGGGACCCGAGGACGCCGACGTAGTCGAGCGCCAGCAGGGAGATCACCCGGGCGATCCTCCGGAACGTCTCCAGCCGCAGGAAGAACGACAGGAGCGGCGGGCGCTTGCGCCTGACGTCGCGCTCGGGCAGCGTGGCAAGCCCAGCGGGCGAGTCTTCGCCGGAGGGACTGCGCGTCGCCGCTTGTTGCTCGGTAGTCGTTTCCCCTCCCAGCTGTACTTCCCCTAAGGGAGATAACGGTAGCTTGGTTGCGAAGTTACGGTGTTCCGGAGTCCTGCGGGAGGATCGGTCGATCCGGTCCGGGGCTCGAGTGCCGCAATCTATACCCCACGGTCGGAGGGCCCGCCAGGATCCTCAGTCCGGGGCGGCGCGAGGTGAGGCCCGGCTGACCGGCGGAGGCGCGAGGCAGATCCAGCTCTTGGTCAGCGGCCCGAACCGCTCGCGTGTCGCCGGGCCGAACAGCGCCTCGAGCTCCCGCCGGCGTAGCAGCTGTAGCTCATCGGCATCTCCTCCTGCCCCGAGGCGCCAGTAGCGCCGGCGCGCCGAGCGGGGCAGCCAGTGGGCCGCGGGGAGCAGCGAGTGCGGCTCGATCGGGAAGGAGATCGCGGGGGTCTGGACGTACCAGCCGCGGGCGACACGTCGCAGCTCATCGGCGAAAGCTTGCCGTTTGGAGGGCGCAATGTGCTCGATCACGCTGTTCGCGTAGGCGAGGTCGAATTCGCCGTCGGCAAACGGGAGGCGTTGGGTCGCATCGGCGCGAACGAAGGTCCCGGGATACCCGGGACGCTCGTCGACATCCACTCCTGTGACGAACAGCTCCGGCGCGACGCCGATCAAGCCCAGCTCGCCGCAGCCGATGTCGACTATCCGTGTTTCCGGGCCCACCCCCGTTGCCTGTAAGAAGCGCCTGAGCCGGCGCTCACGGGCTCGCCGTGAGAAGGGCTCCGCGAGGCGGGGCAGCGGGCCGCGTGCTCGGTCGTACACGCGCGTCGCAGGCATGCGCCGAGCGATTCTGGCGGATCGTCGCCGAGTGGGGGTAGCTACAGTCTCGCCCGACTCGGCCGGGGAACCATCCCTATAAAGGAGGAGTTCAATGTTCAAGCCCACTCGGCGGCTTGCGGGAGCCGTGATCGGTGCAGCTGCGCTGGTCGCGTTCAGCGCAGGGGTTGTAGGCGCGAAGCCAAAGCCCGGCGGCAAGAAGGACAGCGGCGTGATCTATGCCGCGATCACCCGCACGTCGCACGGGAACGATTACATCGCCGGGACGGTATCCGACAAGCTGCTCGGCGCCGGAGCCGTCACGTTCCCGACCAAGGTGATCTCGGGCCCAGGGGGGAAGATCACGCTCACGGTCAAGCCGGTGACCTCGTTCTACAAGAACGGATCGCTGTCAGGGACCTCCACGGCCACGCTTACCTTCAACGCGACCTCGCTCAGCATCTCCGGGAAGATCAGCGAAACGAAGGGGTCGGGCGCAGCGAAGGGTCACAGCCTCGTTGCCACGTTCACAGGCGTCAGCTTGGCTGTGCCTCCTGCGAGCCCGCTGGCTGGCCCCTTCAAGTTCACCTACAAGGGCACCTACAAGTAGACGCTCGGCTGTCAGGGTGGGGATTGGCCGGATCCCCGCCCTCTACGGCGCCACGCGGCGCTAAGGGCTAAGTCCCGCCGCCGCTCAGGTTGTCCCTGCCTGATTGCTCGATCGTTCGCCGCAGCCCTTCGCGCAGGTCGATGGTCGGCTCCCAGCCGAGGATCTCGCGCGCCAGGCTGATGTCCGGTTGGCGAACCTGGGGGTCGTCGATCGGCAGCGCCTCGAACACGATCTCGGAGCTCGCCCCCGTCACCTCGATCACGGCCTCGGCCAGCTCCAACAGCGTGTACTCGTCGGGATTGCCGACGTTCACCGGGTAGTGATAGCCCGACTCGGCAAGCGCGATCAATCCTCGGACCTCGTCTTCGACATAGCAAAACGAGCGCGTCTGCGACCCGTCTCCGAACACGGTGATGGGTCTGTTCTGGAGAGCCTGCCGCAGAAACGTTGGGATCGCGCGCCCATCGTGCGGTCTCATTTTTGGACCAAATGTATTGAAAATACGGACAATGGCGGTGTCGACGCCCTGCTGGCGGTGGTACGCCATCGTCAGCGCCTCGGCGTAGCGCTTGGCCTCGTCGTAGACCCCGCGAGGGCCGATCGGGTTGACGTGTCCCCAGTAGGTCTCGCGCTGCGGGTGCTCCTGCGGATCGCCGTAGACCTCGCTCGTTGACGCGAGGAGGAAGCGGGCGCGGTGCTTCTTGGCCAGGCCGAGGGTGTGGTGGGTCCCGTACGAGCCGACCTTGAGCGTGTGAAGGGGCAGCCGCAGGTAGTCGATCGGCGATGCGGGCGACGCGAGGTGGTAGACGAAGTCGATCGGCTCCTCGACGTAGTAAGGCTCGATGATGTCGAGGTTCAGGTGGATGAACCCCTGGTCGCGGATGTGCTCGATGTTCGCGAGCGTCCCGGTCTCGAGGTTGTCGACGCAGATGACCCGGTGGCCGCGGCGCAGCAGCTCGTCGCAAAGATGCGAGCCGAGGAACCCGGCGCCTCCGGTGACGAGGCTCGTTGGCACGGGCGGCAATCTACAGGCGCGCAGCGTCGGACCACGGAGCGGGGAGCGCGCCGGGCCGTCGCCCGGTCAATAGGATCACCCCGATCAACGAAGGGAGCTGAATGGCCGCCGCACGCTTTGTCGAGCGTCTGAACGAGCAGATCGCCAACGAGTTCGCCGCCTCGCAGCAGTACATCGCGGCCGCCGTCTACTACGACTCGCAGACGCTGCCGCGGCTTGCGGCGTTCTTCTACGAACAGGCGGTGGAGGAGCGCAACCACGCCATGATGATGGTGCGCTACCTGCTCGACGCGGACGTGCACGTCGCCATCCCGGGCGTCGCTGCGCCGGAGACGGAGTTCGGGGACGTTGTCGCTCCGGTGGCGCTTGCGCTCGAGCAGGAGCGGCGCGTCAGCGAGCAGATCGCCGCCCTGATGGGCGTCGCCCGCGACGAGGGCGACTACCTGAGCGAGCAGGTCGTGCAGTGGTTCCTGAAGGAGCAGATCGAAGAGGTGGCGACGATGTCCTCGCTGCTGGCCGTGACGGAGCGCTCGAGCCAGTCGCCGATGTTCATCGAGGACTACCTGGCCCGCGAGCACGCCGCCGCCTCTGCGCCCGATCCGACGGCCCCGCCGGCTGCCGGTGGGGCACTCGCGACTGCCTAACACACCTCTCACGCACAAGGAAGGAAACTCACGGCCCAGCGGGCTTGTTATGAGCGCCGGTGCTGAACATCGGCCGATGAGCAGAGAGGAGCTCGGATGAAGAAGCTGATCGTCACGCTCGTAGTACTTGCCGTATTCGCGCCGGCGGCGCTCGCGTCGCCTCACCACTTCGTCAAGGTCTCTCCTAGCTCAGCCAAACCGGGCGACACTGTCCGCGTGCACGGCTCAGCCGGAACCTGCGTCAGCAGCATCCTGTTTCTCATATCGAAGGCGTTCAAGGGCGCGACTACACACAAGTTCGCCGGGGTGCCGGCGATCGACGCCGTGCTCATGGGTCATGGCAAGTTCTCGGTCAAGGTGAAGCTGTCCAAGCACCTCCACAAGGGGACGTACTCGATCTCCGGCCGCTGCGGCGGTGGCCTGTTCGGCAGCGCCAAGCTGACCGTGACCTGATCTTTGTCAGGGGTTAGCTCGGCCGGCGGCGTCATCTGGAGCCGGCCGGGCGCTCCTGCGCAGCACGTGCTCATCGCCGCGCCGGATCGTGACGCGTTCGGCGTCGAGGTGCTCGAGCAGGGCTTGGGCGAACTTGCGGGAGGTGCCGAGCGCGTCGCGGAGGTCGGCGAGCGTTACCGCGCCGCCGTGGCTCTCGGCGAGCGTGAGCACGCGCCGGTGGACTTCGGCCAGGCTTTCGGAGTGGTAGTGAAGCGTCTTCGAGACTCGCACTGCGCGGCCCGCTGCCCGTAGCGCCGCGAGCTCCCCCGGATCGGGCTCGGAGTCGAGCGGCGGCTCGAAGCCCGCATCGCGCAGGCGCTGCTCGAGCGCGAGCGCGCCTGCGCTCAGAGGCGACGGCTGCGGAGATGGCGGGGCGTCGGCTGGCGCGATGGCGCGCTGACGACCGTCTTCGTCCCCCAGCGGCTCTCCCCGCGCCATCCGCTCGAGCCTCGTGAGTAGCGCGCGGCTCGGGCCGTGCTTGCGGGGGCGTGGATCGAGCATCACGCCGCCGCCGAGCGTGTCAGGCGGGGCGATCCGCCTGACGACGAATCTGTCGCCGGCGGCTGGGACGAGCGGATGCTCGAGCCGGAGCTGCCAAAAACGACCTCCCAGCCACGCGAGCCGGGCGGGAGCCTCGCGGGTGCCGTGGTGGATCTGGACGCGGTCACCTGGCTCGGCCTCTTCGACTGTCAGCCTGAGCTCGGCGTCGATCAGGAAGGTGGGCGCCAGTCCGGCCTCCCGTGAGCACAGCACCTCGCCCCGGGCGACCTCCGATACGGGGACGCCGACGATGTTCACCGCGACCCGCTGGCCCGCGGCAGCTCGCTCCACCGCGTGGTCGTGAACCTGGACCGCCCGCACCCTCACCTGCCTGCCCCCGGGCAGCAGCTGCAGCTCGTCTCCCTGTCCGACGCTCCCCGACCACAGCGTTCCGGTGACCACCGTTCCCGCGCCTCGGATCGTGAACACGCGGTCCACGTGGAGCCGAGCCGGCGCGTCGTTCTCAGCCCGGCTGCGAACCGAGGTCGCCGCCCGTTCGATGGCCGCCGTGAGCTCAGCCAGCCCCTGTCCGGTCCGGGCCGAGACTGCGACGACCTCGCATGCGGGTAGCAGCTCGGAGGCCTCGATCATCGCGAGCTCGGGATCGGCGAGGTCGCTCTTGGTGATCGCCACCACGCCCGTGTCGACGCCCAGGGCCCGCAGCACCGCGGTGTGCTCGCGGGTCTGCGGCATCACCCCATCGTCGGCGGCGATCGTCATCAGGTACACGTCGATCCCGGTGGCGCCGGCGACCATCGTGCGGACGAAGCGCTCGTGCCCAGGA
>CATPBV010000243.1 GCA_955652345.1 uncultured Solirubrobacteraceae bacterium
ATGCGCCGCTGCCCCGGCCGCGCATGCGCGGCCGGCGGGGGCGCGCATGCGCGCCCCCGTACCAGCTATTGGGTGAGGAGCACCGCGCTCGCCGGCGGCAGCGTGATCGAGTACACCCCGCCCGACGCTGAGATCGCCTGCGTCCGGGGAGCTGCCAGGGTCCCGCTCGTGGTGGCGCTGCCAAAGCTCTGCGCGCCGAGGGTTACCCCGCTCGTGGAGGTGGCGCTCGGCGCCTGTAGCGACTCGAGGCTGGCGGGCGTCGCTCCAGCGCCGGGGACTTGCACCTGGACGTCGTGCGCGGCCGCCACGTCCTTGTTGATCAGCACGACCCGCGTGGTGGACACGCTGGAGCCGATCACAGGGGCGGTCGTCGCCCAGATCTTCACCGGGCCGGCCGGGGCGGTCACAGGCAGCAGTTGCGCGCCCGATGGGAACGCCTCGGAGAACATCAGCATCCCGTAGTACTCGGGATGCACGAACGCACTCCACGGATGGCGCCGGTGGTGAGAGAAGCTGAACAGCTCGTAGCGGGCGTGCGGGAGCGAGTGGACGTTGACGCCGTCGACCCCGACGCTCGCCAGGTTGAACAGCGTGTCGAGCACCCACAGCGCCGAGGCGAAGGTGTTGCTGACTCCGAACTGACCGGAGTGGGAAGCCGAGTTCAGCTCGTCGAGGCGAAACGGCAGGCCGGCCGCGTGTGCTTGCGCGGCATATGGAGCGACCGACTGCGCGATCGCGCTCGAGGACTGATCGCCGAGCAGGTTCAGGATCGACGGGAACAGCGGGGAGCTCGGATCCTGGACTCCCGCCCGCAGGGGATAGCGGTGGATCGTGATCATGTGGAGCGTCGGCTCGGCGGCGATCAGCTGTCCGAGGCCGGAAAGCCAGGTCAACTGGGCCGTTGCAGGACCCGCGAGCGGGACCGTCGGCAGCGCCGCGCGCCAGCGCGAGAAGTCCGAGATGAACTGCGTCAGGCCGTAGCTGGCGCCACGGGCGTGGAACACCCTACGGTGCCTGTCGCGATACCACTGGTACTGGGAGTACAGATCGGGCTCGTTGCCCACTTCGATCGCCTCGATGTACTGCCGGCCCACTCCGTGGAGGATCGCCCGCGCCTCCGTCGCTGCGAGCGCCGGACGGCCCGCCGCAAGGTTGATGTCCATGATCATCCGCGCGCCGAGCGCGGCTGCAAGCGCGTGCGTGGTGCGAAGCCAGCCCGGCGTGAGCGCGTAGCTCACTCCCCCCGGGGGGATTACGCCGCGCATCGGCCACCAGGTGGCGTCGGCGCTGTTACCGCCGATCCTGATGACCGGCGGGTCCCCTCCGGCGAGGGCGCCGATCAGGTGCAGGAGAACAGGGTTGACCGCATTCGGGTCGCGCCCGGTGTAGACGTGCAGCGCGCTGTACTCGAGCGACACGCCGACGAAGCCGGGTGCAAGTGGCTGGCCCACGGGCGTCGAGCCGACGGCCGCGGTGATCGGCGCCTGGGCTCCGGCGCTCGGAGCGCCCGCCGACGCGATCGCGGCCCAGAGCGCAGCGCCGATGAGCACCGCTGTCAATGCGCTGCGCCGTCGCACCGGCGGATCGTGGCACAACGCCACCTCCGGCGCGCGACGGGACGGCGCGCCCGTCCGTCGATGTCGTCAGAATCTCGAGGGAATGGAACGCACGCGGGTCGATGAGCTGGAGCGCTCGCTTGCCGATCCCGCCGGGTCTTCGGCGCTCGCCGATCTGGTGATCATCACCGGCTTCTCGGGCGCCGGAAAGTCGACCGCGATGGCCGCCTTCGAGGACGAGGGCTACTTCTGCGTCGACAACCTTCCATCGGAGATGATCCGCTCGCTGGTCGAGCTGTTCATGCACGCGGGCTCGAAGATCCAGTACGCCGCGATCGTCTCCGACGTCCGTGGTGGCAGCTACTTCGAGGGGTTGCTGTCGGTGCTCGATCACCTCCGCGACATGGGCGTCGGCCACCGGCTTCTGTTCCTCGAGGCTTCCGAGCAGGCTCTCCTCACCCGCTACAAGGAGACGCGCCGCCGCCATCCGCTCGCGCCCGCCGGGACAGTCGAGGAGGGCATCGCCCGCGAGCGGGAGCTGCTCGCCCCCCTGCGCGAGCGCGCGGACGTGGTGGTCGACACGAGCGAGCTGACGGCGGCGATGCTCCGGCGCAAGCTCGCCGACGAGCTGTTCACCTCGCGGACGCCCGGACGGCTGGCCGTGACCTTCCAGAGCTTCGGCTTCAAGCACGGTCCTGCCCGGGACCCCGATCTGCTGTTCGACGTGCGGTTTCTCCCGAACCCCCACTACGAGCTGGACTTGCGGCCGCTGACCGGTGACGATCCCCGGATCGTCGAGTTCATCAACCGCAATGGTGAGCTCGACGCTTTCTACGAGCGGTTGCATCCGCTCCTCGACTACCTGCTGCCCGAGTACCTGACGGAGGGAAAGGCGCATCTGGTCGTCGCGATCGGGTGCACCGGCGGCCGTCACCGGTCGGTCGCGATCGCCGAGCATCTCGCCGCTCGCTACGGCACGGACGAGGAGTACCTGGCGGAGGTCAGGCACCGTGATCTCGACAAGCCGTTCTGAGCCGCCTTGCCGGGCGGAGATCCGGCTGTGATCGATCACGTCGGCTTCGAGGTATCCGACCTCGACCGCTCCAGCCGCTTCTACGACGCGGTCTTCTATCCGCTGGGAGCGCGCCGGATGCACGAGTCCGAGCACGCTGTCGCATACGGCATCAACGACGCTCGCGTGTAGATCTAGAACCTAGCACTAACAAAAAAAACAAAATACGGCCACCTGGCGCTTGCGGCGAACGGCAAGGCCGCGGTCGACGCCGCCTTCAAGGGAGGCCTGGCGGCGGGCGGCAGCGATGACGGGGCGCCCGGACTGCGGCCGCAGTACGGCCGGCGCTACTACGCGGCGTACATGCGCGATCCGGACGGGCTTCGGGTCGAGGTGGTCAGCCGCATCTAGCGACGCGGCGCGGGAAGGCGCGGGCTCGGGTAGGACGGCGCCAGGGTTGGGTAGGCTTGAGCCGCCGACGGGAGTCGGCTTTCGTCGTTCTTCGCTCAGGTCAAGAATCGAGGAGGCTCGGATGGCAGTACGCGTCGGGATCAACGGCTTTGGCCGCATCGGTCGCAATGTCTTCCGCGCCGCCTACGAGCAGGGCGCCGATATCGAATGGCTGGCCGTGAACGACCTCGTCGATCCGCCGACGATCGCCCATCTCCTCAAGTACGACTCCAACTACGGACCGTTCCCGGGCAAGGTCGAGGCGACCGACACGGGTTTTCGCGTGGACGGACACGAGATCCGGGTCCTGGCCGAACGCGACCCCGCGGCGCTTGCGTGGGGGGAGCTTGGTGCCGAGGTGGTGATCGAGTCGACGGGGCTGTTCACCGACCGCGAGAACGCCGCCAAGCACCTCGAGGCGGGCGCGCGGAAGGTCGTGATCTCGGCGCCGGCGACGAACCCGGACGTGACCGTCGCGCTGGGGGTGAACTTCGACCAGGCGTACGACCGCGAGAGCCATCAAGTGATCTCCAACGCGTCGTGCACGACCAACTGCCTCGCCCCGGTCGCGAAGGTGCTGAACGACGAGATCGGGATCAGGCACGGCCTGATGACCACGATCCATGCGTACACCGCCGACCAGCGCCTCCAGGACATGCCCCACCGCGATCTGCGACGCGCGCGGGCGGCGGCGGTCAACCTGATCCCCGCCTCCACGGGAGCGGCGAAGGCGATCGGCCTGGTGATCCCGGCGCTCAACGGCAAGCTCCACGGATTTGCGGTCCGCGCCCCGGTCCCGACCGGCAGCGTCATCGATCTGACCGTCGAGGTGCAGCGGGAGACGACCATCGAGGAGGTCAACGCGGCGATGAAGTCCGCGGCGGCGAGCGAGTCGCTGGGCGGCATCCTCGAGTACACCGAGGACCCGATCGTCTCGACCGACATCATCAAGAACCCGGCCTCGTCGATCTTCGATTCGCAGCTGACCGCGGTGATGGACGGGACCATGGTCAAGGTTGTGTCGTGGTATGACAACGAGTGGGGCTACTCGAGCCGGATCGTGGATCTCGTCCAAAGGCTGTTGTGAGGACCCTCACGGATCTCGGGGACCTCAACGGCAAGCGGGTTCTGGTCAGGGTCGACTTCAACGTCCCACTCGATAACGGCTCGGTGGCGGACGACACCCGGATCCGGGCGGCGCTGCCGACGATCGAGGCGCTTCGCGAGCGCGGCGCCAAGCTCGTGCTGGTGTCGCACCTGGGCCGCCCGAAGGACCGCGAGCCGGAGCTGTCGATGCGATCCGCCGCCGACCGCCTCGCCGAGCTGACGGGCGTGGACGTGACGCTCGCGCCGGGTGTTGTGGGTCAGGACGTGGAGGCGCTCGCGTCGCGTTTGGCGCCGGGCCAGATCCTGATGCTCGAGAACGTTCGCTACGAGCCGGGGGAGACCAGCAACGATCCGGAGCTGGCGCAGGCGCTGGCGAGACTTGCGGAGGTGTACGTGGACGATGCCTTTGGTGCGGCGCATCGCGCCCATGCCTCGACAGAGGGGGTGGCGAGGCTCGTTCGCGAACGGGCCGCGGGGCTGCTGCTGGAGCGAGAGGTGGCGGCGTTGACTGGCGTGCTCGAGTCGCCGGAGCGGCCGCTGGTGGCTGTCCTCGGCGGCGCCAAGGTGAGCGACAAGATCGCGGTGATCGAGCGCTTCGGAGAGACGGCCGACGCGATCCTGATCGGAGGCGCGATGTGCTTTCCGTTCCTGGCCGCCGAGGGACACGCCGTCGGTGCGTCGCTGTGCGCACCCGAGGACGTGGAGCTCGCTGGTCGGGTGCTAGCCGCGGAGCGCGGGCGGCGCGCCCGGTTGGAGTTGCCGGTCGATCTCGTGATCGCACCGCGAATGGCGGCTGATGTTTCCGCGGAGACGCTCGACGGTGTCGACGTCCCCGAGGGGATGACGGGCCTCGACATCGGCCCCCGCACCGCGCACGCCTACGGCTCCGTGATCGCGCGCGCCGGCACGGTGTTCTGGAACGGTCCGATGGGCGCGTTCGAGCTCGAGCCGTTCGCGGCCGGGACGCGCGCGGTCGCGGAAGCTGTGGCCTCTGCGCCGGGCACCACGGTCGTCGGCGGTGGTGACTCGGCCGCGGCGCTTCAGCGCTTCGAGCTGGCCGACCGCGTGACGCACCTGTCGACGGGCGGCGGGGCCGCGCTCGAGCTGATGGAGGGCAAGGAGCTGCCGGGGGTGGTGGCGC
>CATPBV010000244.1 GCA_955652345.1 uncultured Solirubrobacteraceae bacterium
AGGGATCACGCGCGCCAACGTGCTGGAGATCTGCCGTGGCAACGGCATCCCGGCGCGCGAGGCGACGTTCAGCCTCACCGACGTCTACGCCGCCCGCGAGGCGTTCGTCACCGGCACCTTCGCCGGCGTCGTGCCCGTCCGGTCCGTGGACGGTCGCGCGATCGGCGATGGCCGCCGCGGGCCGATGGTCGAGAACCTTCAGGCGCTGTACCGCGAGCTCGTCGACGCCGACGTGGCGGCACGCTTCGCACCATGAGCGAAATCTTGCGCGTGGCGATGTGGTCCGGCCCGCGGAACATCTCCACGGCGATGATGCGCGCGTTCGAGAACCGCCCCGACACGGTCGTCGTCGATGAGCCGCTGTACGCGGCCTACCTTGCCCGCACCGGCATCGACCACCCGGCGCGCGAGGCCGTCATAGCCTCCCAGCCCACCGACCTCGCCACGGCCGTCGCCGACCTCTCTGCGCCGCTGCCGCCTGGCCGCCGGGTCCACTACGCCAAACACATGGCGCACCACGTCTCCCGCGAAATCGACCTGCGCTGGACGCTGCGCTTCCGCAACGTGTTGCTGATCCGCGACCCGGTCGAAGTCGTCGCCTCGTATGTGCGCGCCCGGACGACCTGCGAGCCGGACGACATCGGGCTGCCCCAGCAGGGGTGGCTGCTGGAGCTGTGGGACGACCACCACATCGAGGTGCCGATCGTCGACGCGAGCGACTTCCTGCGCGCCCCCGAGGCGCACCTGCGCTGGCTGTGTGACTGGCTGGGCATCCCGTTCACCGCCCGAATGCTGTCCTGGCCGCCGGGGCCGCGCGCGTCCGACGGCGTGTGGGCGCCGCACTGGTACGCCGCCGTCTGGTCCTCCACCGGGTTTGAGCCCCAGCGCCCGCGGGAGACGACCCTCTCCGGCCACGCCGCCGCCGCCGCCGAGGCGTGCCGCCCGATCTACGCGGCGCTGCACGCCCGACGGGTGCGGGTCTGAGCGGTCGCCGCAGAGCTCCAGAGCACCGCCACGACCAGATCCGCCGCCCAGTCTCGACTGCGGCCGTCACCTTCGGGGACGGCCACCCGGTTATGGGGAACATTCGGCTTGCACCCAAAGGCGATCGCCCTTTCAAACGGCTTGTTACCAGCCAATTTCGCAGTTGGGCGGTACTGGGCTCGAACCAGTGACGTCCTGCTTGTAAGGCCACTGGGGGTCATCACGGTGCGTCGCTGTGCGTCAGAGCCTTGTTTTCTGGACTGTCGCGGCCGCGACACGCTCGCACGTAATCGCTGTTTGCCACAAGTGCTTGTTCCCTGCTTGTTCCCCACGTTGATGCGAGCCGAGAACCGAAATATGCACCCCGACGGCTCTCCTGCTTGGCAATGCGATTCCGGGAGCCAGCTCGAGGCGGCGCCGACTACCGCTTCGACCCTATCGTTAGCTGGCACTAAGCGAGCAACCTGGCCGGCGCGTTCTCGAGTTCCGCGCAAGGCGGGTGCGTCATCCGCGCTACCGATAGACGCGCATCGCCGGCCGCCGTTGCTCTATGCGGGAGCAGCACGCGGAGCTGTCGCCGTTTTCGAGTGCGGCGGCCCCGAACATTGCCCGCCCCAGAGCCGTCGGTTAGTGTCGCGAGCGAATCGATCCCCGACGAGAAGGAGGGACTGTGGCAACGATCATGCTGATGCACTGGCGCGAGGCCACCTCAGACCAGTATGACCAGGTGCGGGAGAAGGCCCAGTGGGATCGCGACATCCCAAACGGGGCGAAGCTACACGTCGTGGGATTCAGCGACGACGGGATGCACATCCTCGATGTGTGGGAGTCAGAGCAGGCCTTTGGCACGTACTTCGAGCAGCGCATCGGTCCTGCGGTTCAGGAGGTCGGTATCCAAGGACAGCCGGACGTCAAGTTCTTCCCGATGCACGGCGTGTTCGCGCCCGGGCTCGGCGGGAACGAGCAGGTATCGGACCTCTGAAGAATCGACCCGCGTACTGCCCCGAGACCGCGAGCCGATGGCCGCAACGCGGACGGGCCGCCGCCCGCGGTCCTGAGCAGGATCAGCTGCGCTGCCCGGCGTCAGCAGCGCGGGCGCATCCAGACCAAGCAGAGGAGCGACTGCCTCCGCGTTTCCCCTCGTGCGAGCGCGAAGCGGGGGCCGGCCGCTGCGCGCCAGGGGCGCCGGTCGGTGACGAAAGGTCGCTCTGGTGTCGCCGGCCCCAGGGTGCTGCGTCTCCTCAAATAGGGGCACTGAGGTCTACTGTGCCGCATGCTCGGCGAAGGAGGAGTTGGCGGGGGCCAAAGCCGTGCTCTCGGATCTCGTCATAGCCCGAGATGCTGGCGCTGGCTGGCGGGAAGATCCGGCCCGGCCTTTGGCGTGTTCGCTGACATCTAAGCGCCGCCGGACCCGACGATCGCTGCGGCGGCGCCGGTGCCAACGGACGATGAAATCGGCGGACGGTTGGGTGCTTACGCGAGGATCGACTCGAGCACTCCGAGCAGTATCTGGCCGGCGGAGAGATCCTCGCTGTCCAGGCTCGGGTTATAGATGGTGACGTCCATCCCGGTGATCAGTCCGCTTTGGACGAGCGGGCGGGCCAGCGATACGACCTCAGCGGGTGTGAGTCCTCCGTCGAGGCGCCAGTCGACGGCGGGCATCACCTCGTCGTCAAGGCAGTCGGCGTCGAGGTGCAGCCACACGCGATCCGGGGCCTTGGCCGCGAGGAACGCGGCTGCATGGTTGGCGGCGGCGTCGACTCCGGCGGCGCGGATCTCGTCCAGGTTGCGAACGAGCATCGGTTCGCGGTAGACGTCCTGGCTGCCGCTTTCTAGCTGCTGCGCTCGGTCGCGATGCCCGTAGATCACACATGCCTCCGGTCGCACGAGTGGTCGCCGGTCCTCCATATCGGCGATGACGTCGGGGCCATGGCCGGTAGCGATCCAAAGGTCGCTGTCGGACAACTCGCCCGTGCCGTCTGGGAGGTCCCAGTAGTCGGTGTGGCCGTCCAGCAGCACCAGTCCTGCTGAGCCACGCCGTCTCAGAGCGAGCAGGCATCCCAATAGCACGCTGTCGTCGCCGCCGAGAACAACCGGGAAGCCGCCCTGGTCGAGAATCTCGCCGAGCCGGTCCGCCTGCTCGATCGCCAGCGCCGCCACGGCCGGCACGTTGCGTGCTCCGAGCACCGGATCGCGCTGATCGACAAAGGCTGGCGCGCGAAGGCCGCCGACGACGCTCGCGCTCAGCCGCTCAGCCAAACCAAGCTCGAGCAGCACCTCGCCCAGTCGCTCGACTCCGCTCGGACGCAGCCCGAGATTCGTCGCGACGTGCAGGATCAAGCGTGGCAGCACTCGTGCGAACGATAAGAGCACGACAGAGCGCGCACGCGACATACGCCGTCGAGCGGCGCGAGGGCGACGTGGCTCGCCTGGCGCATCACCTGAACGATCTCCTCGACCGACGGCGGGATCGCCGGATACCGCAGACCCTCGTTGTGGAACGGCCGCTTCGAGTGCAATCCGGGCAAAGTCGCTGGCGACCGCCGCCGACCCAAACACTCCGACAACACTGACTCCACGACGGGGGCCGCGTGTCGGCTCTGGGGAAGGATGAGCGGGCCGCGGACGTCTTGGGTGTCAAACGCAGGCGCCGCTCTCATCCGATG
>CATPBV010000245.1 GCA_955652345.1 uncultured Solirubrobacteraceae bacterium
GGAGCTTGCGGGGCTTGCCGCACCGGTGGCCCGAGCCGAGGGCTTCGAGCTCCACGCCCGGTCGATGGAGGCGCGCATTCGCGACAATGGCGCGGGATGACGCGCGCCGCCGAGATCAAGCGAAGGACCGCCGAGACCGACGTGCAGGTGAGCGTGACTCTGGACGGTGTCGGCGCGGGGGAGCGCAGGACCGGGGTCGGGTTCTTCGATCACATGCTCGATCTGCTCGCCCGTCACGGCCGGCTGGACCTCGCCGTCACGGCCAACGGCGACCTCCAGAGCGGGGCGCACCACACGGTCGAGGATGTGGGGATCTGCATAGGCCAGGCGCTCGACCAGACGCTGGGCGACCGCGCCGGCATCGCCCGCTATGGCCACTCGACGGTGCCGATGGACGAGGCGCGCGCGTCGTGCGCTGTCGACGTCTCGGGCCGTGGCCTGTGCGTGTTCGAGGGGTCACTGCCGCCGGGGGCGACCGCGGGGTTCGAGCACGACCTGATCGAGGAGTTCTTCCGCGCACTGGCGCTGAACGCAAAGCTGACCATGCATCTGACAGTGGAAGCGGGAACAAACGCACATCACATGATCGAGGCGACCGTCAAGGCCGCGGCCAGGGCCCTGCGCACGGCCGTCGCGCTCGATCACACCGAGCAGGGAGTCCCCAGCACCAAGGGAACGCTCAGTTGAGCGCCGCTCCGCGCGTCGGGGTGATCGACTACGGGATGGGCAACCGCCGGTCCGTACAGAAGGCGATCGAACGCGCGGGGGCGAAGGTCACTGTCACCGCTGACCATGGCGAACTGGACGCGTGCGACGGTCTGGTGCTGCCGGGTGTCGGCGCGTTCCCGCTCGCGATGCGGAGGCTGAACGAGCGCGGTCTGGATGAGCTCATCCACAGGGCGGTGCATCGGGACGCGCCGCTCCTCGGCATCTGCCTAGGCATGCAGCTCCTGTTCGAGCGCTCCGAGGAGATCGAGCCGAGCGAAGGCCTCGGCGTGCTGCCGGGCGAGGTTCGCTGGCTGCACGCGGGCGGGTTGCGGCTACCGCACATCGGCTGGAGCGAGGTCACATTCGAGCAGTCCTCGCCGCTCACCCAGGGGTTGCCGGCCGCCGGCTGCCCTTTCTATCACGTGCATTCGCTTACGGTGGCGGCCGCGGATGCGCACGACGTCCTCGGAACTGCCGAGTACGGCGAGCGCTTCCCCGCGATCGTCGGCCGCGGGCGGGTGTTCGGCGTCCAGTTCCATCCGGAGAAGTCTTCGAGACATGGGCTCCAGATGCTCGGCGCGTTCGTCGGAATGTGCACCTCGCTCGACACTGATGGCGCCGCGCGCGCTGCCGCCTGAGGTCCAGTCGTGATCCTGTACCCCGCGATCGACATCCTCGAGGGCAAGACGGTCCGGCTCGAGCAGGGATCGTACGAGCGGGCGACCGTGTATGACGCGGACCCTCTGGAAGCCGCGAGACGATGGGTGAGCGCCGGAGCGCGGGCGCTGCATGTCGTGGACCTCGACGGCGCCCGCGGCGGGTCCCCGGCGAACAGTGAGCATGTGCAGCGGATCACCGCTGAGATCGCTGTTCCGGTTCAGGTTGGCGGTGGGCTACGCAGCATCGAGGACGTCCGCGAAACCGTTCGCGCCGGCGCGGCGCGCGTCGTGCTCGGGACCGCCGCCTATAAGGACATCGACCTCCTCGACGCCGCGCTCGCCGAGCTCGGCGACCGGGTGATGGTCTCAGTCGATGCTCGCGACGGGCAACTCGCGCTGTCGGGGTGGACGGAGCAAACGGAGATCCCGATCCGGGAGGTGATCGAGCGTCTCGGAGCGAGGGGGGTACGCCGGTTCATCTACTCGAGCATCGACCGCGACGGCACCCTCGACGGCCCCGATCTGGAGCGGGCCAGGCAGGTTGCTGAGGCGGTGCGCGGCACTTTCGTCTACTCCGGCGGAGTCTCGACGCTCGATCACCTGAGAGCGCTCGTCGGGCTGCGCCAGGTGAATCTGGCCGGAGTGATCGTCGGAACAGCGCTGTACGAGGATCGTTTCACGCTCGCCGAGGCTCAGGAAATCCTCGACGCGAGCGCGCCGTAACAGGACGCGCGTGCACTACAAACGCGTCATTCCCTGCCTGGACGTCGACGCCGGCCGCGTCGTCAAGGGCGTCGGGTTCGTCGACCTGCGCGACGCGGGCGATCCCGTCGAGCTCGCCGCCCGCTACGACGCGGACGGTGCCGACGAGCTCGTGTTCCTCGACATAACGGCGACGTCGGACAAGCGCTCGACCGTGGTCGAGCTGGCGCGGCGGACCGCGGATGAGGTGTTCATCCCGTTCACGATCGGCGGCGGCGTGCGGTCGATCGACGACGCGCAGGCCGTGCTCGATGCCGGTGCCGACAAGGTATCCGTCAACTCCGCCGCGCTTGCGCGCCCCGAGCTGCTAGACGAGCTGTCCGTGACGTTCGGCGCCCAGTGCGTCGTGCTCGCTATCGACGCACGCGCGCGCCCGAGTGGGGGGTGGGAGGCCTACAGCGCAGGCGGCCGAACCCCCACCGGACGCGACGTCCTCGGATGGGCGAGGGAGGGGACCGAGCGTGGCGCCGGCGAGATCCTGCTTACCAGCATGGACCGCGACGGGACCAGCGCAGGCTACGACCTCGAGCTGACTGCGAAGGTGGCGAACGCGGTCAGCGTGCCCGTCATCGCGTCAGGCGGCGCGGGCGAGCTCGAGCACCTGAGTGCCGCGATCGAGGCCGGCGCCGATGCGGTTCTGTGCGCATCGATCCTGCACTACGGGCAGCACACCGTCGCCGAGATCAAGGATCACCTGGGAAGCGCAGGGATCGCCGTTCGACCGCTCGGCTAACCCTGATCACGGGCGTCGGCCCGCGGGTCAGCACGGCGAGGATCAACCCAGCCGAAGCGGCAACGTTTACGAACTGTTAGGCCAGCTGCGAGTCCGCTAGCTGCTAAGCAGCCTCTTCAACGTACCCGGCGGCGGCGCAAGCGTCGCAATACGCGGCGGGCGGGACGCGAGGCTCGTAGCAGCCGGGCCGACAGCACGTCGAGGACCGCTTCGGGCGGCCGCGACCGATGCGGGCTGCGGCGGCATCCTTCAGCTCCTCGCGCATGCGATCGAGCTCCGCTGCGTGCTCCGCACAGAACCGGCGACCAGGGGCCGCCGGATGCTGGCAGTGACTTCCACTACGACAACGCATAGGCCCAATAGCATATCAAACCTCGAACGCACGTTCCGCTCTGAACGCGGTTACTAAAGGCTCAATATGCGGTTCTTTCTGTAACCCGCATCCGTTGGGACAGGGCTCGTGGAGGCGTCATCGATGTCCCGGAAGCAGCTGATACAGCGTGCTGTAGCCGCTCAGGTAGATGGCGCCAGGGTCGCAGATCACCGGGTTGAACGCGCCGTCATGAAAGTTGAACAGCGGGGCGCCGGTCCGCGCGTTCAGTCCGGTGGTGCTCCGCGAGCCGAGATCCGAGTAGTACACGACGCCCCGGACGATCGTCGCCGAGCCCGAGATCCTGCCGCCGGCGTGGTGAGTCCAGCGGATCGCCCCCGACCGCGCGTCGAAAGCGTAGAAGTTGCCGTCGTAGGACCCCGCGTAGACGGTTGGCCCGAGCCCCGGAACGACCGCAACGGCGGGCGAGGCGTAGACGTAGGCGCCGGTCCCGGTGGCCCAAGCCAGCCGGCCTGTCTTGGCCGCGAACGAGTACACGTTTCCGTCGGTGTTGCCCATGTACACGCGACCGAACGCGACCGCGGGCGACGCGTAGAAGTTGCCCGAGCCGAAGCCGAACTGGGTCCCGCTGGTGGTGACGGCCCAGATCTGACGTCCGCTACTGGCGCTGATCGCGTAGGCGCGACCTGCGTAGTCCCCGAAGTAGAGGGTGCCGCCTGCCAGCGCGGGCCCGCCCTTGACCGCCCCGCTCGCGTGGTAGGTCCAGTTCACGTGTCCGTCACGGGTCCGCAGCGAATAGACCGTGCCGCCCTGGTCTCCAACGTACAGCGTGTTCGCCCACGCAAGCGGCGAGGACTCCGTCCCGGCGGCAACGTGACGCGCCCATACCACATGGCCGGTCTTCATCGACAGCGCGACGATCTGCCCGTTCCCCGGACTGTGCCCGGCAATCGACAGCACGGGGACGAAGATCAACCCCTGCGGAACCCCAAGTGCGGGGGACGCCGCCGCGAGCGTCCCCACCTTCGTCTCCCACAGCTTCCGGCCGGTACGGGTATCGATCGCCTTCGCGGAACCATCGTCGTCGATCAGGTAGAGGGTGTGCCCGTAGATGACGGGCGGAAACTCGAGCAGCGCGTAGTTCTGGAAGGTCCACCCGGTGTGGAACGGGGGCGCCAACCTGGCGCTGGCCGCGAAGAAGCGGGTGCGTCCAGCGTCGTAGCCGTAGCGGGGCCACTCGAAGTTGTCCACCACGACCTTGTGCTTGCGCGGTGGCGGCGCCGCGACCGTCGTCGTGGTCGACGAGCTCGTGAACTCGACGTTGGGGTGGGAAACGTTGCCGGGTACATGCAGGAGGACGAACGCCACCGCGCCACCCAGAGCTAGCAGCAGGACGGCTCCGGCGACGAGGCCCCGCCGCACCCAGCGGCGCCAACCGGGACTCGGCATCCGCGTGATGGTAGTGGCGGGGCCGAGCCGGGCCGAACGGACGGCTCGCCCGCGCCAGCCGCACTTCGCGCCAAGATGCGCACATGGACATCCCTTCCGGCGAGGAGCTGATCGGACAGGTGAGCGCGCTTCCGGCGGCTGCGCCGCTGCTTCCGCGCCTCGCCGAGCGGTCTGGCGTCCACCTCGTCGGAGGAGCGGTCCGGGACCTGCTCATGGGGGGCGAGCCCTACGACTTGGACCTGGTCGTCGAGGGAGACCCGGTCGAGCTGGCTCGGTCGCTCGGCGGAGAGGTCCACGTCTACGACCGCTTCGGTACGTGCGCGGTGACCCTGAACGAGCACGAATACGACATTGTCCGGGCGCGGCGCGAGCACTACCCCTCGCCGGGGTCGCTCCCCGAGGTCGCCCCGGGAACGCTCGTCGACGATCTGCTCCGGCGCGATTTCACCGTCAACGCGCTTGCTATCGCACTCGGCGGGCCGCAGCGGGGGCATCTGAGCTCGGCACCGCTCGCGCTCGACGACCTCGACGCGAGGCGCCTGAGGGTGCTGCACGACGCGAGCTTCATCGACGACCCGACACGCCTGATGCGCCTGGCGCGGTACCAAAGCAGGCTGCGGTTTGCGATCGAGGGCCACACAGCGAAGCTTGAGGCGCAGGCCGCCTCGGGTGGTGCGCTCACGACGATCAGCGGCCCCCGGCTGGGCGCCGAGCTGCGCCTCTTGGCGCAGGAGCCAGACCCGGTCAGGGCGCTGGCTGCCCTGCGGCCCCTGGGGCTCGACCGGGCCGTCCACCCCCGATTCGGCGTCGAGCACGAGGGGCTCGGCGGGCGCGCACTCGAGCTGCTCGACGAGAACGGACGCCCCGATCTGCTCGCGCTGGCGCTGGCGGCGCGCGACGTGCCACCGGACGAGCTGGAGCGCCTGCTGACGAGGCTTGCGTTCGAGGCAGGGGATCGCGACGTCGTCTTGGCGGCCGCGACGCGGTCGGGGCATCTGGCTGGCGCTCTGAGGGAAGCAGATCGGCCGTCGGAGATCGCCCGCGCGGCGGCAGGCACCGCCCCGGAGCTCGTGGCTCTCGCGGGTGCGCTGGGACCGGCCGAGGCGGCACGCGACTGGCTGGAGCGGATACGTCACGTCCGCCTGGCGATCGACGGCGACGATCTGCTCGCCGCCGGCGTGCCCGAAGGACCAGCCATCGGGCTCGGAATGCGAGCGGCGCTCGCGGCGAAGCTCGATGGCCTCGCCTCGGGACGTGAGGCGGAGCTCGCCGAGGCGCTGCGGGCGGTCGCAGGCTCGGGATAGCCTGCGGGCCGTGGAGCACCCAAACGCCCTGCGCTGGGACGGCGCGCCCGGTCACTACGAGGTTCACTACCTGACGCTCACCGACCGAGCGACCGGGGTGGGCGCATGGATCCGGTACTCGTTGCTCGCGGGGTCGAGTCAGGGCGCGAGCTGTGCGCTGTGGATGATCCTCGTCGACCCTCGCGACGAACCAGCAACGAGGATCGGGCGGATGGCGAGCTTCGGCATCGACGAGCTGCGAGCCCAGACCGAGCCGTTCGAGCTGAGCATCGCGGGCGCGACGCTGACGGACTACTCGATGGCAGGGGCGTTCGATGATGTCGCGTGGGACCTCCGCTGGACCACGCCTCCGCTCGGCTACCGCCATGTTCATCCGCTCCTGAGGCGGGCAGGCGCCGCGCGGACCGAGCTCGTGCTGCCGCATCCCGACCTCTCGATCGATGGTCAGATCACGGTCGCCGGCCGGGGGCTCGAATTGTCGGGAGCCCGCGGCCAGCAAGCGCACCTCTGGGGATCGAAGCACGCTGCCTCGTGGGCGTGGGCACATTGCAACGACTTCACGTCGATCGGCGGAGAGCCAAGGCCCGGCTCGTTCATCGACGGCGTCTCGGCGCTGCTCGTCGCGGGCTCGCGCGAGCTCGGCACCGGAACGCCGGTAATCGCCCGGATCGACGGACGCGAGCTGCGGTCGATCTCGCCGGTCCGTGTACTCGCCAACTACAGCGTGTTCGCGCTGACCGGCTGGCGGCTCGAGGCGATCGGCTCACAACTCAAGCTCGTCGTCGACGTCGATGCCTCGCGCGATCAGCTTGCCGGCGTCACCTACCACGACCCGGATGGCGAGCTCGCCTACTGCTACAACAGCGAGACGGCCTCGATGCGCATGAATGTCTACGAGCGCGCCCGCCGCGTCGGCGGGTGGAGGCACATCGACACGCTGGTCGCTCCCGGTCGCGCACACTTCGAGTACGCCCAGCGGACCCCAATCCCGGACATCGAGCTGCTGATCAGATGAAGCTGGCGGCGCCGTTCTACCCCTGGCACGAGCACATCGCGGTTGACCTTCCGGCGGGCCACGCGGTCTTTACGACCCGGCGCGGCGGCTTCTCAGAAGGCCCATACGAGTCGCTCAACCTTGGGCGACTGACGGCTGACCGTGCCGAGTGCGTGATACGCAACAGGAAGACGCTCCAGGCGCAGGTCGGCGCTCCGCTTGCCTACATTCGACAGGTCCACGGGACGGGTGTGAGGCGAGTTGTCGCGTCCCCGGAGCAGCCGAGCGAGGACGCGGACGTTCAGAGCGCCTTCCCCGAGGCTGACGGTCAGGCGACCACGCTCCGCGGGCTCGCTCCGATGGTGCTCGCCGCGGACTGCCTGCCAATCGCGATCGGAGGAAGCGGCGCCGTCGCGGTGCTGCACTGCGGCTGGCCGGGTCTGGCCGGAGAGATCCTGGCCGAGGGCGTTCGGGCGGTGCGGGAGATCGGCGACGATGGCCCACTGATGGCGGCAATCGGGCCGGGTGCCGGGCCCTGCTGTTACGAGGTGGGGGAGGAGCTGCGCGTTGTTTTCGCTGACTACGGTCCGGGTGTGCGCGTTGGCCGGAACCTCGACCTCAAGGTCATCGCACGAGAGCAGCTCCATCGCGCGGGCGTGAGCGAGGTTCACGATGTTGGGATATGCACGATCTGCGCCGAGCCGTCGCTGTTCTTCTCCCACCGCCGAGACAAGGGCATCACCGGCCGCCAGGCGGCCCTCGCGTGGTTGAGCTGATCAGAGATCTCGACGCCGATCGGCTGCGGCGCAACCTCGGGCGCGTCCGGGAGGAGATCGCCGGAACCGGCAGAGCCCCGGACGAGGTGCAGATCCTCGCGGCGGTCAAGTACGTGCCGATCGAGGAGCTCGAGGTCCTCGTGCAGGCCGGAATCACGCTGCTCGGGGAAAACCGAGCTCAGGATCTCGCCGCCAAGACGGGTGCCTACCCGGGGCGCTTCACGTGGGACTTCATCGGACACCTCCAGAGCCGCAAGGTCCGCCAGGTGCTGCCCCACGTCCGTTACATCCACTCCGTCGCGAGCGATTCGGTCCTCGCCCAGCTGGGGCGCCACGGCTCCTCCGAGACTCAGGTCCTGGTCGAGGTCAACGTGGCCGGCGATCGCGCGAAGACCGGGATCGCCCCGGCGGATCTGCAGTCGTTCCTGGAGCGTTGTCCGGTCAACGTCGTCGGCCTCATGACAATGCCTCCGCTTGCGCCCAGTCCAGAGGCCAGCCGGCCCTACTTCGCCGCGCTCAGGGACCTTGCCGACCGTCACCAGCTCCAGGAGCTGTCGATGGGCACGAGCCAGGACTACCTGGTGGCTGTGGAGGAGGGCGCCACCATCGTCCGGCTTGGAATGACCCTGTATGGGTAGCGGAGCGGCATAATCGTCAGGCAGGGAAATCTCCTACCCCGCGGAATTTGATCTGGCAATGGCGATTCGAGACACATGGCACCGGTTCCTGGTCTACTTTGGCCTCGCCGACGACGCAGCGTACGAGGAGGACGTCGAGCCGTACGCAGCGCCCGAGGTCGGACTCGAGGACGCCTATCGCGAGCGCCCCAACGTCCGTCGGCTCAGCGCGCGCCGCCGCCGCGATGAGTTCGACGACATCTTCGCCGACGAGTCCCCTGCAGAGCGACGGTCGGCCTCGCTGCGCCCCGTCGGCGGAGGGCGTGGGAACGGGCGCGGCGGAGGCGACGTGCGAGTCCATCTCGTGGTGCCCAAGAACTTCAACGACGTCCAGGACGTCGCGGACAAGTTCAAGGACTCGATTCCGGTGATCCTCAACCTCCAGGGGACCGACACCGATCTCGCCAAGCGGCTGATCGACTTCTCGAGCGGGCTCACCTATGCCCTAGACGGGGGAATGCAGCGAATCGCCGACAAGGTCTTCCTGCTGACGCCGCACAACGTCGAGGTGTCGGCCGAGGAGCGCGCTCGGCTGGTAGAGAAGGGTTTCTTCAATCAGTCGTAGAGCGGCCGGTCCGCGCGAGCTGGCCTGGGTGAGGCGCTACGGCGGCTGGGTTCTGTTCACAGCGCTCCTTGCGGCCTGGGTGTGCGTGTCGATGTTCGTCGTCCACCAACCATTTCATGTCGGGCGCAAGCTGCGCTATTTCGACCTGCGCGTTTACCGCGGGGCTGCCACGTTGGTCCTGAACGGCGGGCATCTGTACGACGCCAAGCTCTACGGCGGGCTTCATTTCACCTATCCGCCCATTGCCGCGCTCGTGTTCACGCCGTTGGCCGTCCTGCCGCTGGCATTGGATGAGGTCCTGGTCACGGCGATCAACGTCGCGGCACTGATCTGGGTGCTCCGGCTCGCGCTCGGGCTTTACCTGGCGTCGCCGCGTCGTGCCGATAGCCGCCGCGTAGATCCGTGGCCCACGGTCGGGCTTGCGGCCGCGGCCGCGCTGTGGCTCGAGCCCATCACCACTACGCTCGGCTACGGCCAGATCGACCTGGTGATCGCGGCGCTCATCTTGTTCGATCTGGCCCGACCCGACTCGGCCAGGAGCAAGGGTGCGGCGATCGGCTTGGCGGCGGGGCTGAAGCTGACGCCGCTGCTGTTCATTCCGTATCTGCTACTTGCCGGACGGCGCCGGGCCGCCGCCGTCGCGACGTCCGTGTTCGCGGCCACGATCGCGCTTGGCTTCGCGATATTGCCGTCGGACGCCGTGCGGTACTGGGGCGGGGCGTTCCTCGATCCCACGCGCGTCGGCCGCGTCGCCGACTGGGCAAATCAGTCGCTGCAGGGAGCGATCGAGAGGCTGACGGGAGCGTCCACCGTCGGACCCGCGTGGCTGGTCGCGGTCGCTGTAGTAGCCGCCGCTGGCCTGGCGGCCGCGGTCCTGGCCAGCCGTCGCGGGGACGAGGCCACCGGATTCGCGCTGTGCGCGGTTACCGCGCTCCTGGCGTCCCCGATCTCGTGGACCCACCACTGGGCGCTCGCGGTACCGGCGCTGTTCGTTGTGGTGCTCTGGGCATACCAGCGCCGCTCGCGTCTGGGGCTGATCGTGGCCGCCGGCGCGGCCGCGATCGGGTATGCGTACCTACCGCAGCGGGCGACCAGCCCGCACGAGCTACAGCTGACGGTCGGAGGCCTGATTGCCGCGGACCCGTACGTGCTGGTCGGCCTGCTCGCGATCGGCGCCGGGTGCGCGGCGCTGTACCGTGGCTTGCATGCTCCACAGGCCACATTCGCGGCGACCTAGCGTTCCCGCGGTTTTACAGGACTCTTCCATTCGACCTCTCGGCCCCCCGGTAGATTTCAGTACATGCAGATCGGGCTCATCGGCGCCGGCAACATTGCGCGTGCGCTCGCGAGGGGGTGGGCAGAGCCGGTGCTGTGCACCGACTCGGGCTCGGGTCGGGCGCGGAAGCTCGCTGATGAGGTGGGTGGCGAGGCGGTGGGATCGAATGAAGAGCTCGCGGAGCGCGCCGATCTCGTCGTGCTCTGCCACAAGCCCAGCCAGCTCCGGGTGGTCGCGGAGGAGATCGGCGGGCGCGCCAAGGCCGTGGCGTCGGTGCTCGGCGCCACGCCGGTCGGGGCGCTGCAGATGGCCTATGACTCCACCCCGGTGTTCCGGCTGTTGCCCAACACCGCGGTGGAGGTACGGCGCGGCGTCATCTGCTACACGCCTGGGCGCGAAGTCCGTCCCCAGCTCGAGCGCGACGTGATCGGCCTGTTCGAACGCGTCGGCGCGGTCGTGACGGTCGAGGAGCGGCAGCTCGACGCGGCGGCCGCGGTGATGAGCGTCGGACCCGCGTATCAGGCGCTGCTCGCGGAGGCCCAGGTCGACGCCGCGGTGCGCCACGGGGTTCCGGCCCCTCTCGCGAGCCGGCTCGTCGTGGAGACGATGGCCGGGACGGCTCAGCTGCTCGAGGCTCGCGACTACGACACGCTTGCGGTCCGTCGCGAGGTGACCTCGCCCGGAGGTTCGACGGCGCGCGGACTGTCGGCGCTCGAACGTGGGGGCGTCCGCGCCGTGTTCCACGATGCGATCGACGCGGTCGTGGTAGGAGCGCGACGATGACGGTCCTTGCGCTGACGCGCCTCGACATCGCCAACTATGTCGGCGCGCTGTTCTACGTCTACATCCTTCTGATCTTCATCTACATCCTGTCCAACTGGGTGTTCGCGCTCGGCGTCCGGCTCCCGCACTCGCGCTGGTCGGATGCGATCCTGGGCTTCCTGCGCGACGTCAGCGAGCCGTACCTTCGCCTGTTCCGCAAGCTGATCCCGCCGATCGGAGGGCTCGACCTGACGCCGATGATCGCGATCTTCCTGCTGGTGATCGTCAGCCAGATCATCACGAACGCGATCGCCGGAACCTGACCTCGGGTGCCGCTCGATCGATGCTGACCGTGGTGGGCGCGGAGCCGAAAGTCCGTGCCGGCGCGTTTGCACGGGCGGGCATGGTGGCGGCGGCCGTCGTGCTCGCGGACAGGGTGACGAAGGGGCTGGTCTCCTCGGGCATCGCTCCGGGTCAGCACCGGAGCTTCCTCCCCGGCGTGCAGCTCGTGCACGTCCGCAACACCGGCGTTGCGTTCAGCCTCTTCTCGGGAGGCGGCTTACCGGTCCTGATCCTGACCTTGGCGGCGCTGGGGGTGCTGGTCGGCTACCTCGCCCGCCGGCCTGAGCGCCGGGGACTGTGGGTGCCGACTGGCTTGCTGGTCGGAGGAGCGGTCGGGAACCTGATCGACCGGATCGGCAGCGGCGCGGTGACGGACTTCATCAAGCTCCCGCTGTGGCCGGCGTTCAACGTCGCGGACATGTCGATCACATTCGGGGTGCTCGCGCTCCTGTGGGTGTTCGAAGGCCGCCGCGGAGATGGCCGTTAGCGAGGTCGTAGTCGGCGATGAAGCGGCCGGGACGCGCCTGGACGTGTTCCTGGCAGGTCCGCTCGGATCGCGCGCGCGCGCCCAGTCGCTGATCGAAGCCGGCCGCGTGCGGGTCGACGGTCAGGTGCGGCCAAAGCGCCATCTGGTGCGCACTGGCGAGCGCGTCGAGGTCGAGCACGGGCCACCCGCCGATGCTGGCCAGGTCCGCGAGGTCCCGTACGAGATCGCATACGAGGATGAGCATCTGCTGGTCGTCGACAAGCCCGCGGGGGTGGTCGTCCACCCTTCCCGGGGCCACTGGACGGGAACACTCGCCCAGGCGCTTGCGGGCCGGGGAGCCGGAGGCGGCGAAGAGGCTTGGCGGGCGGGGATCGTCCATCGGCTCGACCGCGACACCTCGGGGCTGCTGGTCGTCGCCAAGAGCGACGAGGTGCACCGGGCGCTCAAGGCATTGATCGCCTCGCGTGGCCTGCGCCGCGAGTACCTCGCTCTGGTCGACGGGCATCCTTCCGCCCGCTCGGGGACGATCGACGCCCCGATCGGGCGCCACCGCCGGGATCGGGTGCTGATGTCGATCGACGGCGATCAGCCACGGGAGGCGCGCACGCACTTCGAGATCGAGCGACTGCTGCCGTCGGCGACGCTGCTACGGGTGGTGCTCGAGACCGGCCGGACGCATCAGATCCGGGTGCACATGGCTGCGATCGGCCACCCCGTCTGCGGGGACAAGCAGTACGGGGTAGCGGATCGTTTCGGCCTGGGCCGCCAGTTCCTGCACGCGGCGCGTCTGCGCTTCGAGCACCCCGTCGCCGGCACGCCGGTCGATGTGAGCTCGCCGCTGCCCGCAGACCTCGCTACGGCGCTCGAGCGAGCCGCCGAAGACTAGGCGCGCGCTGGCAGCGCGGCGCCCTGGATAACGACGGGGCGGCTGTCCGGGCCGCCCCGTCAGACCACATGCCGACGGGGCGGCCCGTCCGAAGGCCACCCCGTCGAACGTGCGAACCGAGCCACCGGAGGTAGGGGAAGGCGGTCTCGGTCCGCCCGGGCGGGTCATCGCCGAGGTAGTGCGGACGATGTCCCACCTCTCACAGAACGATTGAGGCAATCGAAACTTGCGTAAACTGAGATCGGCAACAGACCATCCACGATCCCGCGGCGCGGATCGCGCCCTGCCTCGATCATCGAGGTTCGCGAGCACCGGCTGCGGGTTGTCATCAACAAGCAAAAAAAGGGAGTAGCAGTGGCTCAAATCGGACTCAAGGAGCTGCTGGAGGCCGGCGTTCACTTCGGCCACCAGACGCGCCGCTGGAACCCAAAGATGCGCCGCTTCATCTTCGGCGAGCGGGACGGCATCTATCTGATCGA
>CATPBV010000246.1 GCA_955652345.1 uncultured Solirubrobacteraceae bacterium
CCTGCGCCTGGTCCAGTTCCTCTCTGCTCCGGTGGCCGAGGGCCAACTTGCAGAGGGGCTGCTCATTCTCGCCCACCTGTGCCGCCGGGCCATCCAGCCGAACTTATTTCCGGCCTCCGAGGTGCCGCACGTGGCGCCACCCGTGTCGCTGCGGTCGCCTCGTCCCGCGGCAGCATCTGCGTGGCGGCGGCGGTCGCAGACCGAGTGCGCCCCGAGGGCCCGGGGTCGATCCCGCGGGCGCCATCCTGAATCGCCTTCGACAGCGCCGCCGCGTCAGGGGGGCGTGCCTCTGGCTCGATCTCGAGGGCCATCGCGACCGCCACGGCGAGCTGATGCGGCACGTGCGGATTCAGCTGGTCGAGGGGAACTGGCGACTCCTGCTGCTGCTTGAGGGCGAGCTCAGAGAGCGACGTCGCCTCATATGGCAGCCGGCCGGACATCAGCTGATACGCCACCACGCCTAGCGAGTACAGATCGGCTCGAGGACCAGCCTCCTCACCGCGGGCCTGCTCGGGCGCGAGGTAGGCGGCTGTCCCCAGCACCGAGCCAACCTGGGTGATGCTCGACTGATCGACGGCGCGGGCGATCCCGAAGTCCGCGAGCTTGACGACGTCCGAGTCGGAGACCAGGAGGTTGCCGGGCTTGACATCCCGATGCACGACCCCGTTGCGGTGCGCATAGTCGAGCCCGCGGCAAGCCTGAACGATGATGTCGACGGCCTGCTCGACGTCGAGATGACCGCGATCGCGCAGCAGCTCGGCGCACGAATAACCGGGCACGTGCTCCATCACGATGAAGTGCTGATGCGCGGTCTGGTCGAACCCGAAGTCGAACACCTGAACGATGTTCGGGTGAACGAGCCGCGCGGCCGACAGCGCCTCGCGTCGGAAGCGGGAAACGAACGTCGCGTCATCGGCCAGGTGCTCGGCCAGCAGCTTGAGCGCGACGTTGCGCTCCAACCGCTGGTCGAACGCGAGGTGGACGGTCGACATGCCGCCCACGCCGAGACGGCCATCGACCCGGTAGCGCCCTGCGATCAGCGTCGCGTTAGCCATCATCAATCACCGCCACCATCGTTCAGACGCCGCCGACGCCGACGCCGCCGCTTGTCCCGGTGGAGCTAGTACCCGAACTGGTCGTGCTGGTTCCAGTTGTGGTCGTCGTGGAGCTGCTCGACGTCGAGCTGGTGCTCGTGGTCGAGGTGCTGGTCGTGGGAGTCGTGGTGGTGCTGGTTGTGGGGCTCGTGCTCGAGCTGGTGGAGCTCGAGCTGGTCGGCGTCGAGCTCGTCGTGCTGCTCGTCCGGCATTGGCCGATAGCCAGCTGCGTCACGGTCTGAGCGAGGCTGTTCAGATCGTTTCGCAGCCCGGGACTGACGGACTGCACGGCGCCGACGGCGGCGCCGAGCCCCTGACTGTCGGTCCTGACCGCGTCGCACTGACCGCTCTGGAGCTCGGTCGAAATCGCCTGGAGCTGGCTCTGCAAGGTGCTGGCCTGGTCGGCCGAGAGCAGGCCGCCGCCACCGCCGCAGGCGGCTATCAGCGAGACAGCGAATCCAGCCCCGCAAGCCAGGAGTGCGCGAAGCGCTTGGCGCATCCGCCGCCTGACTTTAGACGTTACGGCGGCTGACCCTCCGGACACCACCGTCCGAGCGGGGTTGAATCGTGTCAGCACGCCTACTGACCGTAGGCGAGCCGCTCGGCGAGGGAGTCCGGGAGCCGGGCCGCCCGGATCGCCGCCGCGGCGCCCTCGACGTCATAGTCGGTTCGGCGATACACCGCGCTCCACGTGTCGAGGTCCAGCTCGAGCCAGGCGGCGCGCGGATCGCCGTCGCGAGGCTGTCCGACGCTTCCAGGGTTGACGAGCCACTCTCCCTCGCTCAGGTCGAGCTCCTCGTCGATGGCGCGTGTCTGCCCGGTTGCCGGCGCGTCCGGAGGGCGACAGAACGACAGCGCGACATGGGAGTGGCCGATCAGGCAGACCCGATGGGTCTGTACGTCCAGGCACAGCTCGGCCTGCAGCGTCGACAGGACGTATTCCCAGACCGGATCGCGGGGGCTCGCGTGATACAGCCCGACTGCCTCATCCAGCAGCTGCGGCTCGAGCGTGTGGAGGTATTCGAGCGTCTTCGCCGTGATCGTCTCCTGCGTCCATTGCGCGGCGAGCGCGGCCCCGCGCGCGAAGTCCTCCAGCGGGAGCGTGCCGCGAACCCCCAGGTCATGATTGCCCGCGAGGCACACCGCCGCGTGCCGCCGGGCAAGCTCCACGCAAGCGTCGGGCTCCGCGCCATAGCCCACCAGATCGCCGAGGCACCACAGCTCCGTGCAGTCTGAGCTCTCGATCGCGTCGAGGACCGCCTCGAACGCGTGGCGGTTGCCGTGGATGTCAGAGACGACGGCGAGCCGCATCAGAACCGGCCCCGGGCTGGAACTCCCATGTCTACAGTTTCCTACGTGAAGCTGCCCTCGTGTCGCCACGCGTTCGGGTCGCTCGTGCTGCCGCTCGTCGCGGCGGAGCTTGGCGTTCGCCTGCTGCGCCCGCGTGAGCGCGCGATCGAACCGGCTCCGATCGACCTGCGAACGTATTTCAGCGACGAGGAGATAGCCCGGGGTGCGCGTTTCGCGCGCCCGCAGCTGGCGCTCGGACTCGCCCGCGGCGCGACCGAGCTGGGGGTGCTGCTGCTGGTCCTGAGGGCGGCGCCGCGGTTGCCGGCGCAAGCCGTCAAGCGCCCCGTCGTGGGCGGCGCGCTGGTCGGGGCTTCGCTGGCGACTGCGACTTCGCTGGCGCCGCTACCGCTTGCAGCGGTGAGCCGGCGGCGCGCGATCGCGATCGGGCTGGTCACCCAGTCCTGGCGGGGCTGGGCGCTCGACATCATCAAGGCGAATGCGATCGGCACCGGGCTCGCCGCCGCCGGCGGAGGCCTCATCGTGGCGGTGACTCGGCGGTATCCGCGAAGCTGGTGGGCTCCGGCAAGCGCAGGATCGGTCGCGGTCGGGGCCCTGTTCGCCACGCTCGCGCCCGTCGTACTCGCCCCGATCTTCAACGACTTCACGCCGCTGCCAGAAGGGGAGACGCGCAGCGATGTGCTCGAGCTGGCCGCCGCGGCGGGGGTGCAGGTGGGTGAGGTGTACTCGGTCGACGCGAGCCGCAGGACCACCGCGGCCAACGCTTACGTGACCGGCCTCGGTCCGACCAAGCGGGTGGTCCTGTTCGACACGCTTCTGAGCCGCTACAGCCGCGATGAGGTTCGCGTCGTCGTGGCGCACGAGCTGTCCCACGTCCGCCATCGAGACGTGCTGCGAGGGCTCGCCTACGCGGCAATCGTCGGGCCGCCCGCCGCTCTGGCTGTCCAGCGGCTCAGCTGGGCGCTGAGCGCCGAGCGGGGGACCCCGGGCTCGGTGCCGGTTCTCGCGCTGGCGGCTGCGCTCGTGGCGGGACCCACCGGGGTTGTGGGAAACCGCCTTTCGCGCGCGATCGAGCGACGCGCTGACGCCTACTCGCTCGAGCTCTCGAGGGCACCTGAGGCGTTCATCGCGTTCGAGCACCGGATCGCCGTCCAGAACGTGGCCGATCTGCGGCCGCCCCGCCTCGTCATGGCGCTGCTCGCCACGCATCCTCCAACCGCGGAGCGGATCGGGGCTGCAATCGCATGGTCACAAAAGCAATCCGTCGCCGGCCACCGCGCGAACGGCGCCAGCCCCGCGGGCGCCGGCTCAGGCGGCGAGGGCCCGGCTCCGGATCCTCACTCGGGCGACTCGCCGAGCTCCTGACTGCCGCCGAACTCGGGCAGGTTCTTGATGCCCTCGCGCGTCTGCCACTTCGAGTAGTTGTCTTGCATCGCGTCGATCAGCTCGCGCATGAACTTCGGAGAGAGATTGATGCGAGACACGACGACGCCGGGTATCTCGTCGTCCTCGACCTCGTGGGCAACTCGGGCAAAGTCCACAGTGAACTCGTAGTCGGAGTGGCTGACGTTGGCGAAGTTGGCGTACACGCCGGCCATGATCTCCGGCGAGAAGTGGATGTTGATGTGGCGCTCGGGTCGATTGGGGTCGTCCATGTGGCTCGTAGTATCTCACCGTGCGGATCATCGTCGTTGCCGTGGGCCGGCTGCGGTTCCCGTTCACCGACGACGTTGAGCACTACCGCAAGCTGCTTTCCGGCTACGCCCGTCTGGAACTGGTCGAGGTCCGCGACGACGCACAGGTGGCGCGCAGGCTCCCTGAGCGGGCGTTTGTGTCGCTGCTCGACCGGGGTGGAGAGCAGCTCGACTC
>CATPBV010000247.1 GCA_955652345.1 uncultured Solirubrobacteraceae bacterium
AGGCACTTGCGGGCGCCAGCGCATCGGCACTGCTGGCGCTCGTGTTTGTCCTCCAGTGGTACGGGCCTCGCGCCGCCGGCGCGAGGCCCGTCGCTTCTCTGAACGGCTGGCAGGCGTTCGCGGTCTGGCGGTGGTTCGCGCTGGTCACGATCCTCGGGGCCCTCTGCCTGGTGTTCTTCCAGGCGACGCGACGCGCCCCGGCGCTGCCGGTCAGCACGAGCGTGGTCCTCATCGCGCTGGCGCTCGTGACGACGCTGTGGCTGGCCATCCGCGTCGTTCTCGATCATCCCCCGCACCAGCGGATCGGCGCCGTACTCGGCTTGGTCAGCGCATTTGGGATCCTGTCCGGGAGCTATCTGTCGCTCCGCCAGGAGGGCATCGCTGCTCGCGACGGGCCCAAAGACATCCCGACAGTGAGGCTCGAGGACTTGTCGCCTCAGGCGAGGTGACACGATGAGGAGCACGACCCGGTCATCGGTCGATGAGAACGCAGAGGCAATAGCCGCCTGGGACGGTCCCCTGTACGACCGATTCGTGCGCTTCCGTCACATCGTCGCGGGCGGGCTCGGCCAGCACGGTGACGAGGCGCTCCGCCTGTACCCGCCAGAGCCGGGACAGCGAGTCCTCGATATCGGCTGCGGCTTCGGCGACACCACCCAGCGGATCGCCGCCCTGGTCGGGCCGGATGGCGAGGCGGTCGGCGTAGACGCCGCCCCGCGGTTCATCGACACAGCTCGCCGGGAAGCGGCCGAGGCCGCGATCGGCAACGCCCGCTTCGAGGTCGTCGACGTCCAGGACAAGGTCCCTCCCGGACCGTTCGAACTGGCGTTCTCGCGGTTCGGCACGATGTTCTTCGCCAACCCTGTCGCGGCATTTCGGAACGTGCGTCAGGCGCTCGCACCGGGCGGACGCCTGGTGATGGTGGTGTGGCGCAGGCGGATCGACAACGACTGCCTGTATCGGGCGCAGATGATCGTCGAGCAGATCGTGGGCCGGCCCGAGGAATACGACGAGCCGACATGCGGACCCGGTCCGTTCTCGATGGCCGACGCCGACGTGACCACCGACATCCTGCGCCACGCGGGCTTCACCGAGATCGTCCTGCACCGCTGCGACCTGCCGATCATGATCGGCGCCGATGTCGAGGAGGCGATCGACATGATGATGGCGCTGGGACCCGCCGGCGAGATCCTTCGCCTTCAGGGTGACCGCGCTGTGCACCTGCACGACGAGGTCCGGCAAGCGCTTCGCTCACGCCTAGCCGAGCTGGTGAGGAATGACGGTGTGCTCGGCGCAGCGTCGACGTGGATCGTCGGCGCCACCCCCGGCGGGTGAGTCGGCACTCCTAGAATCCTCCGCGCATGCTCGATCGCGCTCAGGTTCTCCACGTCGCGCGCCTCGCGCGTCTCGACCTCTCCGACGAGGAGGTTGAGCGGATGGCGTCCGAGCTCTCGAAGGTCCTCGACCACATCGAGAAGATCCGTGAGCTGGATCTACACGGCGTGCCGCCGACCGCGCACGTCGTCGATGTCGTGAACGCCTTTCGAGCCGACGTTCCGGTGCCGTGTCTTCCGCGCGAGGTGGTGCTGCAGGCCGCGCCTGACCCGACGCCGGAGGGCGGCTTTGGCGTGCCGAGTCCGGGCGCGGCAGCCGGATGAGCGAAGAGCTGCTGGAGCTGACCGCCGCGGCCGCGGGCGAGAAGGTGCGCCGCGGCGAGCTCGATCCCGCGGAGCTGTTCGAGGCCTACAGGGCCCGAGCCGCCGCGGATGACCTGAACGCGTTCACCTGGGTGGCCGACGAGCCGCCGTCCGGACAGGACTATCGGGACTCGCTCTTGGGAGGAGTGCCGGTCGCGGTCAAGGACCTGTTCTGCACGGAGGGTGTGCCGAGCCAAGCGGGTTCGCGGATCCTCGAGGGCTACCGCCCGCCGTACAGCGCGACCGTCGTGCGCAAGCTCAGGGAGGGCGGTGCGCCGCTGCTCGGCAAGACCAACCAGGACGAGTTCGCGATGGGCTCCTCGACCGAGAACTCGGGCTACGGGCCCACACTCAATCCCTGGGACCGGCGGCGCGTGCCGGGCGGGTCCTCCGGCGGGAGCGCGGCCGCCGTCGCGGCGGGCCTCGCGCCGTGGGCGATCGGGACCGACACCGGCGGGTCGATCCGCCAGCCCGCGGCGCTGTGCGGGATCGTGGGGGTAAAGCCGACGTACGGCGCGTGCTCGAGGTACGGGATGATCGCGTTCGCCTCGTCGCTCGACCAGGCCGGCCCGCTGACCCGCGATGTCACCGACGCCGCGCTCCTCCTGCGCGCGATGGTCGGCAAGGATCGCTGCGACTCGACCTCGCTCGAGTTTCCCGGGACGATCGAGCTGCCCTCACGCGAGGACCTCAAGGGCGTTCGCCTGGGCGTTCCAGCGGAGCTCACCGAGATCGAGGGGGGCGTGGAGCCGGGCGTGCTCGAGCAGTTCGAGCGGACGGTGGCGCTCGCCGAGGGGCTTGGCGCGACGGTCGAGTCATGCCGGCTCCCGCACGCTCCCCACGCACTATCGGCGTACTACCTGATCGCCCCCGCCGAGGCATCCGCGAACCTGGCTCGCTACGACGGGGTCCGCTACGGCCTGCGGGTCGACGGGAGTGCGGATCTCTACACGATGTACAGCCGCACGCGGGCGACAGGCTTCGGTACGGAGGTCAAGCGCCGGATCATGCTCGGGACCTATGCCTTGTCGAGCGGCTACTACGAGGCGTATTACGGCACCGCGCTGAAGGTGCGGACCAAGATCTCCGAGGACTTCGCGGAGGCGTTCGCCCGATTCGACTTCGTCGTCACCCCGACCAGCCCGTGGACCGCGTTCGAGCTCGGCGCCAAGACCGACGAACCGCTGGCGATGTACCTGAACGACTTCTTCACGGTCCCGATGCCGCTGGCCGGGATTCCGGCGATCTCGATCCCCTGCGGGCTCAGCAACGGGCTGCCGGTGGGCTTCCAGCTCGCGGGACCGGCATTCAGCGAGAGCCGCATGATCGACGCGGCGTACGCGCTCGAACAGGCGATCGGATTCGATGGAAGGCCCGCGCGTGTCTGAATACGAGGCGGTTATCGGGCTGGAGATCCACGTCCAACTGAGCACGGTCACGAAGATGTTCTGCGGGTGCGAGCTGTCGTTCGGCGACCCGCCGAACGTCCACACCTGTCCCGTGTGCTTGGCGCTGCCAGGAGCGCTGCCGGTGGTCAACGAGCGGGCCGTCCACTACGCGCTGATGATCGGCCTCGCGCTCGGCTGCGACATCACCGAGCGCTCCCTGTTTCACCGCAAGAACTACTTCTATCCCGACAGTCCGAAGGGGTACCAGATCTCCCAGTACGACGTGCCCCTCTGCCGGGGAGGCCGGCTCGAGGACGTGCGCATCCATCGGGTGCACCTCGAGGAGGACGCCGCCAAGCTGACCCACATCTCGCAGAGCGGGCGCATCCACGGCTCGGACCGTAGCTGGGTCGACTTCAACCGCTGCGGCACGCCGCTGGTCGAGATCGTGACCGAGCCCGACCTCCACTCTCCCGAGCAGGCCCGCGACTGGCTGATCCTCCTTCGTGCGACGCTGAGAGCGCTCGGCGTCTCGGATGTCAACATGCAGGAG
>CATPBV010000248.1 GCA_955652345.1 uncultured Solirubrobacteraceae bacterium
CCGGACCTGCGCCTCGGCGGCGGAGTACTGCGCCTTGATGACCTCTTTCTTTGAGCGGAACTGCTCGATCTTGGTGCGCAGCTTCTGCTCGGATTGAGTGAGCTGGTCCTGCTGCCCTTCGAGCTGCGTGATCTGGCCGTCGAGCGTCTGGAGCTCGGTCTGGGCGACGTTCTTGCGCTCGAGCGCCATCCGCGCAAGGTCCTCCTTGCCGGCCGCGAGCGCCTGCCGGGCCTGGGTGTCGAGCTTGACCACCTGCTGCTGGAGGCTCTGCTCCTGGAGCTGGAGACGCTTCTTCGACGTGACGACGTCGGCGATCCCCTTCTTGACGTTCTGGAGCAGCTCGATCTGCTTCTGGTAGCTGTACTCGAGGGTCTCGGCTGGATCCTCGGCGCGATCCAGCAGCTTCGAAATCTTGGCTTTGACGACTGTCGACATGCGACCGGAAAGGCCCGGCATCGCATCCTCCTTGGCGTTACTTGGGGGGTGACTGGGCGATCAACTCAAGCATAGAGCGGCCGCGACCCCGGGATGCCCCCGGTGTGGTCCAGGCGCCGCGGCAGGCTTTGTATCGGCAGAACGACGGCCGGCTAAAACCCGGCCGGATGGCGGGCGACGAAGCCGCTCGTGTCCCTGAGCGTCGACCGCCAGCGCGGACCGTCACCCGGCGGGAACGGGTTGGGGTCGCCGGCACTGGAGGTATCCATGCGAATCCCGGCGATCTCGATGAAGGCGTGCCCAGGATTCGTGTAGACGGTTATCCAGCGACCGAGGCCACGATTGCCCCAGGACATGAACTGGCTCGAGTCCATCGAGACAGGCAATAGCCCTGCCGCGTGTAGGACATAGGACACGGTCCCGGAGCAGTCGTAGCCCACGTCATTCCAGCGACCGTGGCCGCCAGCGTAGAGATACGGCTTGTGGCGAATCCGGTCGCCGGCCCAGATGGCCCTCTGGACCTGGATCGGAGCGTTTGATGGCGCATAGGCGACGCCATGGATGATGCGGGCGGTGGACCCAGACACCATCGGGTGAAGACGGGTGCTCTTCGGAGCCGGCGGTCCGGACACGCCGACACCGCCGGACACCGATGTGCCAGCGGAGTTGCCGCCGGACCCGGGCGTACTCACTGAGTTGCCGCCGGACCCCTTTGGAGCGCTTCGCTGCTTGGCCCCCGCGACGCCGACCGCTACCGGCATGCACAGGCACGCCAGAACTCCGGCCTTCGCAAGTTGACGAATCGGATGTGCCCGCAAGTCTCTCTCTTCCGTGAGCCTGCGGGGTTAGCTGTCGGGCTGGCGCTGAAAGAGCCTGCGCCTCTCGCGGGTTCACCGCGAGACTCGCCCCATACATCTGGGTCCCCCGCTCCGCGGTTGTTCAGGGATCCGCGGATTCGGCGTGGCGGCAGCATACACATGTGCACGGCGCTGTGCTGAGGTCCTTTGCCGGCGCCCTCGCTAACGTCCGACGCCCATGCGATCGAAGCTGCTCTCGTTGCTCGCTGCTGCTGTCGCGCTCGCCGGGTGCGGCTCCGGCCTGCATCTGCTCCATAGCGGCAACACGACCACGATCGACATCGTCGCCGCGACCCCGCAGGCAGGCCAGAAGCTCGGGTTCCCGTCGCTGGCGACGAAGAACACGACACGGGTGGGCGGCGCCGACCCGGTTGCCGACGCAGCAGCGGTCGCGCTCGCCGTGTATCCGTCTGTGACGCCCGAGACGCATCCTGCCGCCGTCACGATCGCGCCGACCGACAACTGGGAAGCCGCGCTCGCCGCGTCAGTGCTGATGTCGCGGCCGGTGAGAGCGCCGCTCCTCTTGTCGGACAGCTCCGGGCTGCCGTCGGCGACCGCCGACGCCCTGTCCGCGCTTGCCCCGACGGGATCGGGCGCCGCCGGGGGCGCTCAGGTGATCCGTGTGGGCGATGTCCCGTCGCCGTCGGGTGTTCGCACGGCCTCGATCTCCGGGGCCGGTCCGTATGCACTTGCCGCTGCGATCGACCGTTTCGCAAGCGCCGCCGCCGGTAGACCGAGCAGCGACGTCGTGATCGCCTCCTCCGCCGACCCGGCATACGCCATGCCCGCCGCTGGCTGGGCGGCCGAGAGCGGCGATCCGCTGCTGTTCGTGTCGAGCTCGGGCGTTCCGCCGGAGACGCGTCAGGCACTGCTCTCACACGGTCATCCGAACATCTACGTCCTCGGGCCGCGGAGCGTCCTTCCCCGGAGCGTCGTGCAGCAGCTGCGCGCGTATGGAAACGTCAAGCGGGTGGACCCGGGCGCTGCTGATCCGGCGGCCAACTCGGTCGCGTTCGCGATCTACCGCGATCCACTCTGCGCTTCCGGGACGCCGTGTGTGCATGTGCCGGGGAGCTTCGGCTGGGCGCTCCGGAGCCCCGGCCACGGCTACACCCTGCTCAATGCGGCGCGGCCGCTCGACGCGGCCGCCTCGTCGGCGCTGTCGGCGAGCGGCGACTACGGCCCCCAGCTCGTGATCACCGACGCTTCGGCGCTTGGGCCCGTGGAGGCCTTCTTCCTGAACTACGCGACGCCCGGCTACACGCAGGAGGGCCCAACCGCCGCGGTGTACAACCACGGGTGGATCATCGGCGACCAGAACGCGATCTCGGTGGCCGTTCAGGGGCAGACGGATAGGCTTCTGGAGGTCGTACCCCAGGCACCCCAGAAATGAGTCAAGCCGAACATCCAGACCGCTTGCGAGCTGAGCACGAGGTCACAGTCGAGGACGTGCGCCAGCTGATGGGCGCGTCGACCCCGCACTTCGCGCTGCAGCTGCGAGAACGGATCCGCGCGCTGATTCGCGGACTTCCGCTCGAGCACCCGGCGAGGGTCGAGGGC
>CATPBV010000249.1 GCA_955652345.1 uncultured Solirubrobacteraceae bacterium
CGCGCCACCTCTCCGGCGGCGCTCGCCAGAAGCTGAACCTCGCGCTCGCGCTGCTCGGTAGAGCGCGGGTGCTGCTCCTCGACGAGCCCTACCAGGGCTTCGACCACGGCGCCTATGTGAGTTTCTGGGAGCACGTCGCTCGGTGGAAGAGCGAAGGGCTGGCGGTTGCGATCGTCACGCATCTGCTCACGGACGAAGCGCTCGTCGACCGAGTCGTAGAGCTCGCAATCCCATCGGCTTCGACGGGCCAGGAATGAGCGCCGCGCGTTTCTTGGTGCCTGCCGAGATGACCGGCCGCGAGCTTCTTCGCCGCCCCGTGGCGCTTGGGCTGCTGACGGCGCTGCCGCTCGCGTTCTACGGCGCCCAGGCGCATCACTCGGACCATGCCGTGGTCACGGGCGGGATTGCGATGGCTTTCTCGATCGCCGGAGCTTCGATCTTCGCTGCGCTGACCGCGCGTCCGGTTGATCAGCGGCTGGTGCTCGCCGGCTATCGCCCGCACGAGCTCCTGCTCGGAAGGCTTCTACTGCTCGAACTGTTCGGCGTGGTGGTTGCCGGGCTGTTCAGCGTGGTGATGGTGCTCGGCACGGGACCGTCCGATTCGTCGGCTCTCGTCGGCGGGGTTGTGCTGGTCGCGGTCATGAGCGTGCCGTTCGGCTTGGCGGTCGGGACGCTCGCGCCGCATGAGCTCGAGGGCGTGCTGATACTGATCGGCGTCGTCGGAGTCCAGTTGACGCTCGAGTCGACGCAGACGATCGCGAAGCTGCTTCCGTTCTGGGGACCCGATCGGCTGATCCAGAGGTCGATCGACCCCACAATCGGCGCCGGGGCAGCGGTGCCGGTCGTCATCGTCTATGCGATCGGTCTGCTTGGGGCCGCCGCGTACGTCATGCGCCGGCGGGCTCCGGTCAGAGGCTCGGCCGGAGCCTAATCACTAACGACTTGCAGTTTCGAGCGTGCCGGATTAGGGTGCGAACTGCATTAGTGATCGGCTTGTCGGGCTCGTCCGTATCAGGGACAGGAGAGCAAGCAAGAGCGTGGGAGACCGACTCAGACTAAGGGCGTTCTGGAATTCGCTGGAGCCCGGCCAGCGCCGGTCTCTGCTGATGATGGCCGCGGTGGTGGGCGGGCTGCACGTTCTGGGGTTCCTCACGCTGATCGCCCTGGTCGCGCCTGGCCACTACCGGCTCGGTGCCGCCGGGACCTTCACGATCGGCATCGGGGTTACGGCCTACACGCTCGGCTTGCGGCACGCGTTCGACGCCGATCACATCGCGGCGATCGACAACACCACGCGCAAGCTGATGAGCGAGGGCAAGCGGCCGATGAGCGTGGGCTTCTGGTTCTCCCTCGGCCATTCGACGATCGTGTTCGCGCTCTCGTTTCTGATCTCGATCGGCGTCAAGGCGCTCGGCGGACCCGTGCGGAGCGGCAACTCGCAGCTGCACCACCTCACCAGCTCGATCGGCACGCTCGTCTCCGGAAGCTTTCTGTACGTGATCGCCGCGATCAACGTGGTGATCCTGCTCGGGATCATCGGGGTGTTCCGGGAGATGAGAACCGGGCGCTACAACGAGGCGCAGCTCGAGGAGCAGCTGAACAAGCGCGGGCTGATGAACCGGTTGCTGGGCAAGCTCACTCGCGCGGTGAGATCGCCTGGGCAGATGTACCCGATCGGCATGCTGTTCGGCCTGGGTTTCGACACGGCGACCGAGGTCGCGCTGCTCGTGCTCGCCGGCGGCGCCGCGGGTGCGGGCTTGCCGTGGTATGCGGTCCTGTGCCTGCCGATCCTGTTCGCCGCCGGGATGTCGCTGATGGACGCGATCGATGGCTCGTTCATGAACTTCGAGTACGGGTGGGCCTTCTCGAAGCCTGTCCGCAAGGTCTTCTACAACATCACGATCACAGGGCTGTCCGTGGCGATCGCGATGGTCGTCGGGACGCTCGAGCTGGGCGGCCTGCTGGCTTCCAAGCTCCGGCTTTCGGGCTCGTTCTGGACCTGGTTCGAGCACATCAACGTCAACTTCCTCGGCTTCGTGATCGTCGGTCTGTTTGTCGCTACCTGGGCCCTCGCGCTGTCGGTCTGGCGACTCGGCAGGATCGAGGAGCGCTGGAGCGCGCATCTCAGCGAGAGCGAGGCCGCCGGTTAGGCCGGCAAGCGCGCGACGGCCAGCAGCGCGCTAGCCGCCACGCGGCGGGGCCCGAGAGAATCCCTGCTCGATGACCAGATCGCCCGATGTCCCCCCAGTGGCGGTAGAAGACCTTGCCGATGCGGTGCGTCTCCTACGCGAGCGCGGCCTGCGCCTGTCGACGGCCCGGCGACTGGTGCTCGAGACATTGCTCGCGGCCGACGGCCCACTGTCGGCCGAGCAGGTGGCGAGCGACCTGCGGCTCGATCTGACCTCGGTCTACCGGAACCTCGAGACCCTCGAGCAGTGCGGGCTCGTGCGTCACGTCCACCTCGGCCACGGTCCGGGCCTGTACACGCTGGTGGGGCGCGGCGAGCACGAGTACCTGGTCTGCGACTCCTGCGGAGCAGTCCGCGTGCTCGCTCCTGGTGAGCTCGACGCAGTTCGCGAAGGCGTCAGGCGGCAGTTCGGCTATGAGGTTCGCTTCGGGCACTTCCCGATGGTTGGGAAATGCCCGGACTGCTCGGATCGGGCGCGCTGACCGGCTCAGGCCGCGGGCGGTGCCTTCACGCCGATGTGCTTCTTGCCGATTACCGGACCATGCCCGATGCACGGGACCGCGATTCTGTCGCTGCGCAGAGTGCGACTCTCGATGCTGAACGCGAGCGTCGTCGGCTGATGCCAACGAAGCTCGCTGGCTGGTGCTCTGTGCTGGGCTTATTGGGCGGTGTCCTTGCCGTACCGGTGGCGAGCTCGAGCGTCCGGAGTCGGACTGCGGCCCACCTGGACACGAAGACGCGCGCCCTGGCAGGGCTACCAGCTGCCGCACGAGGGCCGGTGTCGGCGGTGCTTGGGGCTGAGCTGGGCGGCTATCGAATCGTGGGACTGCGCGCCAGCAACCTGCAGCAGCGGCTCTCCGCCCAGTTCTCGGCCCAGGGCGTGACGGTGGTCTCCGGCCGCGGGCGTCTAAGGCTTGCAGTCAGCGGCGTGGGTCGTGGCGGCCGACTGCGTACGTCTACGCGGAGCCCGTCCCGGGGTGGGCGAACAACACCCAGACCGCCGAGCTGACCGCTTCAGACGGCACCACAGGCGACATGTTGGGCTCGAGGGTGGCGCTGTCTGGCGGCACGATCGTCGCGGGTGCGCCCGACCACCAGGTGGGGTCCAATGCCCAGCAGGGTGCAGCGTATGTGTTCACGGAGCCCGCCTCGGGGTGGGCGAGCAACACCCAGACCGCGGAGCTGACCGCTTCAGACGGCGCCGCGGGCGACCTGTTGGGCTCGGCGGTGGCGCTGTCTGGGCGGCACGATCGTCGTCGGCGCATACGGTCACAACAGCAGCCAGGGCGCGGCGTACGTGTTCCTCGAGCCCACCTCGTGATCGCGCCAGCTCCCGTGGTGACCGGATTCAAGCAGTCGCATCGGCGC
>CATPBV010000250.1 GCA_955652345.1 uncultured Solirubrobacteraceae bacterium
ATGAGACTCGGAGGGCGCCCGGCCACATGAGTGGATCGTCCGCAGTCGCGGTTGTCGAAGCGCACCACCTGAAAGCCATCGCTCGCGAGTCGCACGCAGAACTCATCGGGCCAGCCGATCATCTGCGTCCCAAGCCCCATGGTCAGCACGACCGGCGGGTCGCTCGCGGCACCGAAGGTCTCGTAGCAGAGCGTGATCCCACGTCCGACGTCGCAGAATCGCTCAGCCATCATGGCGCGCCGTCGCGAGACCCTCGGTCCCGGCCTCGAGGTTGTCTGGGCGGAGCTCCGCCAGCGCTTCGCGGAGCCACCCCATCACGCTCCACAGGTCAGGCATCTGGTCGCGGTCGGCGACGATCCCGAACGCTAGTCGCCCGCAATAGCTCATCATCGTGATGTTCAGCCCCATGCCGTCGGTGACCACCGAGATCGGGTACTGCACCTCGAGGCGCGCCCCCGCCATATACAGGGGCACCTGCGGGCCTGGCACGTTCGAGACCACGAGGTTCCAGGCGGGTCGGCCTCGCCGGCTGGCGCTGAGCGCGAACGTGAGGCTTGCGGCGCGGGAGAACAGGGCGGGCGGAATGAACTGGTTCGCGTCCTGAAGGAGGTCGGCCGGGAGCGCGCGGTGCCGATCCTTCATCTCGGACAGGGCATCGTGCGTCTCGGTCAGGCGCTGCACGGGATCGGCGATGGTCGTGTAGAGGGGCGCTGTCATCAGCAGGATCCGGTTGCCGAACGTGCCGGCCTGCTCGGTCGTGCGGACGGAGACGGGGATCTGCACCACAAGCGGGTCTGAGGGCAGCTCACCGTGCTCGAGCAGCCAGCGGCGGACGGCCGACGCACACAGCGAGACCACGACGTCGTTGACAGTGACGCCGTGCCGGTTCTTGACCTCCTTGACATCCGCAAGCGACAGCTCCCCGAACGCGAAGCGCCGATGGGCTGAGATCCGTCCGCTGAACGACGTTCGCGGGGGGGTCAGGTCGCGCCGGCCGACCACCTTGCCGCGGCCGAGAGCGCGCTCGGCGCGCGCGGCGAGCCGACCGGCGGCGCCCAGGCCGGGAATGTTCGAGAGCGAAGGGACCTCTTCGAGGTTCGGAAGAGCGCGGGGCAGCGAGCGGAGCAGCCGGAGTGGGTAGCGCGGAACCGCGAGCACACCCCGAGCGAGCATCTCGAGCTCACTCGGCTGCCGGTCCGCGGGTGCGGGCGTCGGCGGGGGAGGCTCGCGCCCCTCGGGGGTCAGGTCGAGCAGCGCGCCCAGGATCTCGGCGCCAGAGATCCCGTCGATCACGGCGTGATGGATCTTCGTCAGCACACCAATTCTGCCCTCTGGAAGTCCGTGGATCAGGTACAGCTCCCACAGCGGCCGTGCCCGGTCGAGCGGTCGCGCGAAGATCCGTGCGACCTGCTCGCCGAGCTGCGCATCAGTGCCCGGCGGGGCAAGTGCGATCTCGCGAACGTGAAACTCGAGGTCGAAGTCGGGGTCCTCCACCCAATAGGCGTAGTCGAGGTCGAACGGCACCTGCGCGAGCCGCCAGCGAAACGGTGGGACCAGTGGCAGCCGCTCGGCGATCAGACGCTGGAGGTCGAGGACCGTCAGCGCGCCGCCGGGCGCGGTGGATGGATCGAGGATTGCGAGGCCGCCGACGTGCCCGTAGTGACGCGAGTCCTCGAGGGCGAGAAACTGCTGGTCGAGTGCGGTGAGCTGGCGCATAGGTGGTTGTTACCACGTTCGCGGACGTCGGCTCGCCAGACGCGGTGCGGTTATCGTCACGTCCGTGCATCGCTCGGGCTCCCGACGCAAGGAGATGGGGTGGACCTGACGTTCAGCGAGTCGGAGCGTGCCTTTCGCGACGAGCTGCGCGCCTGGCTCGATTCGTACGATCCCGGGTCCGAGCCGGCTGGAGACGAGGATGCCCACTACGCGTGGCGCCGCGACTTCCAGCGTGCGCTCGCGGACGGGGGATGGGCGGCCGTGCACTGGCCGGTCGAGTACGGCGGGAGGGGAGCGACGATCATGGAGTCTGCGATCTTCTTCGAGGAGCTCGCCCGCGCCGGGGCGCCGCTGCCCGCGAACGTGCTCGGGCTGCTGCTTGCGGGACCCACGATCATGAGCTGGGGAACCGCCGAGCAGAAGGACCGCTTCCTCGCGCCGATTCTGACCGCCGAGGAGATCTGGTGTCAGGGATTCTCCGAGCCCGACGCCGGCTCCGATCTGGCGAGCCTCAAGACCCGCGCAATCAGAGACGGCAACGGCTGGCTGATCTCGGGCCAGAAGGTCTGGACGAGCGGCGCCCAGTACTCGAAATGGTGCATGCTGCTCGCGCGGACCGACCCGGACGCGCCGAAGCACAAGGGTCTCAGCTACTTCCTCCTGGACATGGAGCAGGAGGGCGTGCAGGTCCGCCCGCTGCGCCAGATCACGGGCGAGTCGGAGTTCAACGAGCTGTTCATCGACGGCGCCGTCGCCTCCGACGGACAGCTCCTCGGCGGACTCGGCAACGGCTGGAAGGTCGCGCTCACGACGCTCATGAACGAGCGCGCCGGCCTGGCGTTCTTCCTCCAGGTCCGGCTCAGGCAGCTCTTGGACGCGCTGAGCGCGGAGGTCGCCGCCGCCGGGATGCTCGATGACTCGGGGGTGGCGGAGCGCCTGGGGGAGGTGCACCTACGCGCGGAGGTGCTGCGGCTGACCGCCTATCGCGGACTCACCGCGACCGAGAAGTACGGGCAGCCGGGGCCCGAAGGGTCGCTCACGAAGTGGATGTGGTCGCAGACGAACCAGCAGCTGACGGAGCTCGCTGCGCAGCTGCTCGGATCGAGCGCTCTGCGGGCCGCCGATCGGTGGGCGTACGAGCTGCTGCGGGCTCGCGGCAACTCGATCGAGGGCGGCACGACCGAGGTGCTCAAGAACATCGTCGCCGAGCGAGTGCTCGGCTTGCCTCGAGCGCATTAGGTCATGCGGTTCGAGCTGAGCGACGACCACCGGGAGATTGGCCGCGTCGCGCGGGAGCTGCTGGCGGTCCGAGCGCCCATGTCAGCGCTCCACGAGGTCGCGGTCACGGGCGAGTACGACGGTGCGCTGTGGGGCGAGATGGTCTCGCTCGGGTGGCCCGGCATCGCGATCGCCGAGAAGCACGGGGGACAGGGACTCGGCGCGATCGGGCTCGCCGTTCTGCTCGAGGAGCTCGGATATGCGTGCGCGGCCGCACCGCTGCTCTCGACGGCCACAGCGGCGGCTGCGATCCAGGCATACGGGGCCGAGGAGCACCGCGCACGATGGCTGCCGGGGCTCGCCGCCGGCGAGACGACCGCGGGCATCGGGAGCCGCGACCTTGCGGCTGACGCGGACGGCGCGGCCGTGGCCGTGCTGATCGACGGAGATCGCGCGGAGCTCGTGCCGGCGCCCGCGACGGAGCCGTTTCGCTCGATCGATCCGGCGCGGCGGTTCGCCACCGTCCGCGGCGACGGCGAACCGCTTGCGGCGGGCGCCGCCGACCTCGTGCGCGCCGCGATCGCAGCGGAGCTCGTCGGCATCTGCCAGCGCGCGCTCGACATGACAGTCGCCTACGTCAAGGAGCGCTCGCAGTTCGGCGTGCCGGTGGGGTCGTTCCAGGCGGTCTCTCACCGCTGCGCGGAGATGCTGCTGCATACGGAGAGCGCGCGGTCAGCCGCGTATTTCGCGGCCTGGGCGGCCGATGCCGACCGCGAGCGGCTCCGCGAGGCGTCTGCGCTGGCATCGGCCGCAGCCGCCGAGGCGGGACGCCTGGTCACGGGCAGCGCGATCCAGGCCCACGGCGGGATCGGCTTCACCTGGGAGGCCGATGTCCACTGGCTATACAAGCGCGCCCAGCTCGACATCGCGATGCTGGGGGGCGCGCGACGACATCTGATCGCGCTGGGGCGGATCGCGGGCGAGCGCGCCGCGGCCCGCTGACGGCGCGCGGCCGCCCGCGGTGTCTCCCGCTGCGGGTATCGACGCCACGCTGCCGTCCTTGAGGCCGGCTGCGGGCCCTCAGGCGTCAAGCCACAGGAAGGTGTGAGTCCCACGCACGCCGTCAAATGAGATCGCGCCGGTGCTGACTCTGATCCGCGTCGCTGGGACAGCCGACCTGAGGGACCTGATCAACCGACCGTCCACGAACGCCAAACCCGCACGTGCGAGCCGGGGGAGGACCACCGTCCCGGTGCTGTCGCGTGGCGTCACGATTGTCAGTCGGAAGTAGCGGCGCCCACGAATCCAGCGCGAGACGAGCATGCCGTGGGGCGACGGGACCTGGCCCTCCGCCCAACGTAGACCTGACGTCTGGGGGGCGATCACCCAGCGGGCGAACCCGGGCGCGGCCGGACGGATCCCGAGCACGAACGCCGGGAGGGCGGAGGCGGGTCCCGTCGACCAGCCGTGAGCGAGCGACGTGCTCCCCGGGTCCATTGGGATCGTGCGTCCGGGAAGCTTGGCGCTGACCGGGCTCGGCGTGTACGCCTGCGGGCGGCCCGAGACCGACATCTTCTCCCACATCGTCCCGGGGTCGGCGCGGGCCATGTAGCCGAACAGGCGGCGGTCGAGATCCATCGCTGCCGCGCCCTGACCTTCCTGAAAGCGCGCCCACAGCTCCCACGAAGAGATGTAGGGGGAGATGTAGTAGCTCATGAACGGGTCGTGCTTGAACTGGCCGTTGACCGGCCCACGCCGGGTGTAGAGGTGGCGGCGCACGTAGCGCAGCGCCGCGTCGGCCCTGGCGCCCGTGAGCGCCCCGGCGATGACCGCGTACACGTTCGCGTCCTGCGTGTGGTTCGAGCGCGGGTCGGTGGCATTGCCGCGCAGTGCTCCGGCGGCCGGATCCCACAGTCGCCCGAGCAATGCCGCGCGGACGGCGCGCGCGCGAGCATCGAAGCGGGCGGCGACCCCGCTGTCGTGGCCGACCAAGCGCTCGAGGATGGCCGCATCCCGCAGCGCCTGGTAGTAGACGGAGTTGGTGTGTGCGTCGATCCCTGCGGCGGCGTCGAACGGGTGCCAGTTGAGCTCGTTCGGGAGGCTTGCGTCGTACAGCCCTGCGCGCTCGCGCGACTTCATCCACGCGAGCGCGCGCGGGACGGCGGGTAGCTCGGCACGGACGAAACGGGTGTCGCCCGTGTACAGGTAGTACTCGTAGAGCCCGACGATCCACCATGGTGTATACGAGCCGATCGGAACGATGTCGACCAGCGGATTTGGCGGTATTCGAGAGCCGGGAGCCGTGGGGTCGAGAGCGGGGCACACCACCTGGACGAGGCTGGCCTCGGGAAGGAACCCGCTGGGCTCCTGTTGGCAGGCGAACATCGCGAGCGAGTCGCGGAGCACGCGGACTTCACCTGGGCTCGAGTAGAACGCGGTCAGCCCCTCTATTGCGAGATCTCCGAGCCACACCAGCCGGTCGCGCTTGGCGCCGTCGACGAGCACGCAGTTGGCGGGTGGAGCCTTGATCGAGTCGAGGTGCTCGGTGTAGACGCTCGCGTACCAGGTCCGGTTGATAAGCGGATCGTTCGAGAGGAAGTGACCGGCGTAGGCGGTTGCGCTCGGTGGGTACCCGTCGTAGCGCACGCGCACGAACTGGATCGTGGCCGTCCCGGGAGCGTCGAGCGAGACCCTGATCCAGCGCTCGCCGCCGCGGATGCCGGGTGAGACGAAGGTGTGGGGGATGGGCGACGGTGCGATCACGTCGAAGCGCCCATCCGGGTCATCGTCGGTCCCAAGGGATCCCATCTGTGTGTCGCCGTGCCCGGTCATGTACTGCAATCGCTCCGAGTAGGCCAATCGCAGCGGAGCTGTGCTGCTCAGGACGCGGACCAGCACTCGTCCCCCTACGTCCGTGCCCATGTCGAGCAGCAGCGCGGGGCCCGGCGCGGAGGTGGTTGTGATCGTCGTCTGGCCCTCGCCTGCACCCAGGAGCGCCGACACGCGGATCACGGCTCCGGCGCCGCGGATGACGGAGACGCGCTTAGGAGCAAGCACGGTCCGGGTCGGGTCGATGACCAGCGCGCGCCAGGCGCCGTCGGGCGATATCGCGCGGCACAGCGAAGGAGGGCACCCGATGCCCGCTCCATGGCCCACGGCCGGCGTGAGCGCGCCCACCGAGCCCAGCATTGCGACCATCCAGCAGGCCCGAGCGACGCGCCGTTCACCCCTGGCCAAGATCGCAGATCGGGACAACCCGGAAGCGGAGCCTACAGCGGGCTGGCTCCCACCGAAATGCTCGGCGCTCGATATTGTCGATGGCGGCGGGACCACGCTTCTGAAAATCCACGAGGGGTGCGACCATGACTTCCCCACGGACGCTCCTCGGCCGTCGAGGAGGCCCCTATCCATGGCTGACCAGCTGACAACGACAGACGAACGGCCGCTCACCGCTGAGCCGCAAGTTGCGGCGAGTGGCACAGACACACGCTATTGGCACCCGTTCGCGAACATGGCGAAGGTTCGCGGGCACGAGCTTGTGGTCGTCAGCGGCAAGGGCTGCGAGGTGACCGATCGCGATGGCAGGACGTATCTCGACGCGACCGCGGCGCTTTGGTACTGCAACGTCGGATACGGCCGCAGCCAGATCGTGGATGCGGTGACGCGACAGCTGAGCGCGCTGCCGGCGTACTCGACGTTCGGCCCCTACGTCACCGACACGACGCTCAAGGCCGCGGAACGGATCGCGGATCTCGCTCCGTTCCCGGACGCCGCCGTGTTCCTGACGTCCGGGGGCTCGGATGCGGTCGAGACAGCCGGGAAGCTGGTTCGTTCCTACTGGAGCGCGCTCGGACAGCCGCACAAGCGCGTGATCGTCGGCCGGCCGCGCGCCTATCACGGGATGCACGCGTACGGCACGAGCCTTGCCGGAATCCCAGCCAACCGCGAGGACTTCGGCGACATGGTCGCAGACGTCGCCCACGTGGCCGAAGACACCGTCGCGGGCGTGGAGCGCGAGATCGAGCGGATCGGCGCTGAGAACGTGGGAGCGTTCATCGGTGAGCCGGTGATCGGTGCCGGAGGCGTGGTTCCCCCGCCCGACGGATACTGGGAGGGCGTGGCCGATCTGTGTCGCCGGCACGACATCCTCCTCATCTCCGACGAGGTGATCTGTGGCTTCGGGCGCGTCGGGCACGGGTTCGGCTGCCAGCGCTACGGGTTCACCCCGGACATGATCACGTTCGCCAAGGGCGTGACCTCGGGCTATATGCCCCTCGGCGGGGTGATCGTCTCCTCGCGGCTGAAGGCGCCGTTCTGGGAGGGCGAGGGCCGCTGGTTCCGTCACGGCTACACGTACTCCGGACACGCCGGGGCGTGCGCGGCGGCGCTGGCAAACCTCGACATCGTCGAGTCGGAGGGTCTTGCGGAGCGGGTCAGAAGCCTGGAGCCGACGTTCGCGGACGCCGCCAAGAGCCTCCTCGACCACCCGCTGGTGGCGGAGGTCCGGACGGCGGGGCTCCTGTCCGGGGTCGAGTTCGACCCCGAGCTGGTGGCAGCGAACGCGGAGCTCGCCAATCAGGTCGTGGGTGCATGCCGCTCCGAGGGGCTGCTAACGCGCGCGCTCGGTCTGGCGGCCGTCCAAATCTCACCGGCGCTGGTGATTCAAAGCCACGAGATCGAGCGCCTGTTCAGCATGCTGCGCGGGGCGCTCGATTCGGTGCGTCGCACGAGCTGATGAGCGTCTCGGTCCTCGGCGTGGTGGGCGCGGGCTTAATGGGCTCCGGCATCGCGGAGGCGGCAGCCGAGTCGGGCAAGCACGTGCTGCTCTACGAGCCCGCGCAGGAGCCACTCGACCGTTCCCGCGAGCTGATGAGCGAATCACTGACGCGGGCGGTGGCGCGTGAGAAGCTGACCCGCGAAGAGGCCGACTCCGTGCTCGACCATGTCGTCAGCACTACGAGGTTGGAGGACCTGCGGGGCGCGGACGCGGTAGTCGAGGCTGTCACCGAAGACGTCGGCGTCAAGTCCCGGTTGTTCGCGACGCTGGATGAGCAGCTGCCGGAGGCGCGGTTTCTGGCATCGAACACATCCTCGATCCCGATCGCGCAGCTCGCTGCTGCCACCAGGCACCCCGAGCGCGTCGTCGGGATTCATTTCTTCTCACCCGTTCCATCGATGAGGCTCGTCGAGATCGTGGTCGGCCTCGACACCTCCGCGGAGACGGTGTCGGCGGCCGAGGAGTTCGCCTCGGACATCGGGAAGCGCCCGATCCGAACGAAGGACCGGTCAGGGTTCATCGTCAACATGCTCCTGGTGCCGTACCTGATGGCTGCCGTGCGGATGTACGAGGATGGGTTCGCCTCGCGTGAAGACATCGACGAGGGGATGAGACTCGGGTGCGGACACCCGATGGGACCGCTTGCGTTGTGCGACCTGATCGGATTGGACGTCCTGTACGCGGTGTGCGACTCGCTGTATGAGGAGTTCAAACGGCCGGAGTACGCGCCGCCGCCGCTGCTCAAGCGGCTCGTGGTGTCCGGGCATCACGGCCGCAAGACCGGCCGCGGGTTCTACGAGTACACCTCGTCGGGCCGGCCCACGGGCGCTCTGGCCTAGACCTGCGCTCGCTCTGGCCTAGACCTGCCCCGATTCGGCGAGCGGCCTGAGCACGGTGGGCTCGGGCTTGCGAGCGATCGCGCGCCGCAGCCGAACGAACGCAACGCTCCCGAGCGCCGCCGGGATCCACAGTGCCATCGCGCGGTAGGCGAGGATGGCGGTGGCCGAGGTCGTGAGCGGCAGGTGATACAGGGCAAACGTCCCGAGCAGACCGCCCTCGGTGCCGCCGATCCCGCCTGGGATTGGCAGCAGCCCCCCGAGTTGGCCGATGATGTATGCGATCACCAGGATGCCTAGCGACGGGGGGTGGCCGAAGGCCCGGAACGAGACGCCGAGCACGGCGATGTCGAACGCCATGTAGCCGAGCGAGCCGGCGATCACGCCGACGTCGCCTTTTCGCAGAAGCGACACCGAATCTCTCACGCCGCCGCCGAGCGCGCCTGCGCTGCGGCGAAGCATCGTCCGAATGCGTCCGCCGCCACGCTTCAGGTGATGGTCGAAGCGCGAGCTGAGCGCGGGCACGGCAGCGACGAGAGCGATACCCGCAGCCGCTGCGGCTCCGAAGCCGAGCGTGGCCGCCGGGGCCGGATCTTGCCCGAGGAGCCCGACCGCGAATCCGGCCGCGAACACGATCAGGGTGGCGAAGTTCGCGAGGCTCGTGAGCAGGAAGAACGCCACGGTTCGCCGCGCGATGTGATCCGCGCTCATGCCGGAGCGCCTCAGCGCCCACACTCCCAACGCGAGCCCTCCCGCGCCACCGGCGGGAAGCAGCGAGTTCGCGGCCTGCTCGGCCATGCCGATCTGGTAGCTCATTCGCCATGGCATCCGCGGGCAGAACACCGCACGGAAGATCACGACATACGACAGGGCCGAGGCCACCTCGAGCACGGCAGCGAGCGCAAACCAAGCAGGCGACGCGGCCGCCAGCTGGTCCCGGAGCCCGTCGTGTCCGGGCATGAGCAGGATCACCCCGGCCACCACGGCGATGATCCCGCCGAGCTGCACCAGCCGCATCCGCATGTGGCGCGGACTCAGCTCCTCCGGCATCGCTGTCGCAGCCTGCGCGGGCGCCGAGTCCTCGGAGCGCGATGACTGGTGTCGTTCGCGCGAGCTCGAGCGCCATCGAACTGTCATTCCTTAATGGTCGCAGCAGCGGATCGGTCGGATCCCATTGCTTGACGGATCGGACCGCCGGGAGGGTCCGACATTCCGTAGGGTTCAGGGCGCAGGCCGCTCCAGTGCGAGTCGCGCTCTTCACCACCTGTCTCGTCGAACCGGTTCCCGAGGTGACCGTCCGGCCGCTGGAACGGCCCGGATCGCCAGGCGCACGCCACCTGGCTGGTCTCTCGCGAGGGGATGTCCGTGGGCAACGCTGACGGCTTCGATTCGGTGACCGTGGCCTCTCCCGACGGGGGCACCGTGGCCCAGTTCGTCCCCGACGCGAACATGGTGTGCTGCTCTCTCACCCACGACGGGGTCGAGATGCTGCATGCCGGGTCGGGCGTGGAGGCCTACGCCGAGCGCGGCAAGACGATGGGGATCCCGCTGCTGCATCCCTGGGCGAACCGGCTCGCAGGCTTTCGCTACCGGGCAGCCGGGCGGAGCGTGAAGCTCGTGCGAGGAGATCGACGGATCCCGGTCGACCCGGCGGGCTTGCCGATCCACGGCGTCATCCCCGGGCTACTACGGTGGCAGGCGGGGCCGGGGCCGACCGCGGGCAAGCTAACGGCTGTGCTGCGCTGGACTGCTGATGAGCTGCTGGAGGTGTTCCCATTCCCTCACGAGCTGCACCTTGAGGTCACGGTCGCCGCGGGAGAGCTGGTGGTGGCGACGACGCTCGAGCCGGTCGGCGATGATCCCGTCCCGGTGTCGTTCGGCTACCACCCGTACCTGATGGTCCCGGGGAGCCCCCGGGGGCAGTGGCGGGTAAAGCTCGGTGCGTTCCGGCGGCTGGTGCTCGACGAGCGGATGATTCCGACGGGCGAGCGCGTGCCCGCGCGGCGGCGGAGCTTTCGCCTGGGCCAGACCAGCCTCGACGACGGGTTCGACGCCCTCGCGGTGCCGGCGGAGTTCTCGGCCAGCAGCGCCGCTGCCGGTGTCACGGTGGAGGTTCGGACTGGGTATCCGTTCGCACAGGTCTACGCCCCGGCGGGGCAGGATTTCATCTGCTTCGAGCCGATGACCGCGCCTGCGAACGCGCTGTGCAGCGGCGACGGCCTGCAACTCGTCGCGCCCGGCGAGGAGTACCGCGCCGAGTTCGGGATTCGGGTCTCGGCCGGCGGCGGTTAGAAATGCCTAAAAACCGGGCCGGATATACTAGTTATCAGGGCTGGGACACGCCCGCGGAGGCCGGTTTGTTCGGCTGAGTCGAGGATCCAGCCACCCAACTTTTGTGAACAAGGAGGCAGCATGGCTCTGCAATTAGGCGATACCGCGCCGGACTTCGAGGCCGACAGCACCGAGGGGAGGATCCGCTTCCACGATTGGGTCGGGGACTCCTGGGCCGTGTTGTTCTCGCACCCGAAGGACTTCACCCCGGTGTGCACGACCGAGCTTGGCTATATGGCGAAGATCAAGCCCGAGTTCGATCGTCGTAACGTGAAGATCATCGGTCTGTCGGTCGACCCCGCTGGCAAGCAT
>CATPBV010000251.1 GCA_955652345.1 uncultured Solirubrobacteraceae bacterium
ACTCGCGGCTGACCGATCGCTTCGGTGGGCGCACCCCCACCCCGGCCGAGGTGCTTGCGGATGACCCCGATGAGCTCCGTGCCGCCGCAGGTCTCAGCCGAGCGAAGGTGCAGTACCTGCGCTCGCTCGCCGAACACGTGCTCGACGGATCGCTTGAGCTCGAGCGCCTCGGAGATCTACCCGACGAGCAGGTGATCGCCGAGCTGGTGGCGGTTCGCGGGATCGGTGCTTGGAGCGCACACATGTTCCTGATGTTCCAGCTGGGTCGCCCCGACGTGCTTGCGATCGGCGACCTGGGCATTCGCCGGGCGGTGATGCTCCGCTACGGGCTGCCGGCGATGCCGACCCCGGCCGAGGTCGAGCGCCTCGGCGAGCGGTGGCGTCCCTACCGTACGCTCGCCTGCCTGTATCTGTGGCGCTCGCTCGACACGACGCCGGTCTAGAGCGTGATCAGCCCGCGCACGACCAGCACGATCCCGAGCACCGTCAGCATGATCACCGCGATCCGTCGCCCGCGGCGCGCGAGCCAGTCGCACGATCGCGCAACGGCGCCCGGGGTCCACTCAGGCGCGACGACGTAGCCGAGCAGCAGAAGTCCGAGCAGCAGCTGCTGCATCACGCAGAAGAACAGGACGAGCAGGACGGACAGCGCCGCCGCGGCGTGGAGCTTGACGATCTGGTCGAGCGCCCCGAGGTAGCTCCCACAGCGAGGCTCGTGGCGTACGCCCCGAGCAGGTAGCCCAGCATCAGTCTCTTCGGATGCGGGAGCAGGAGCATCACCGTCACTGCCGCGAGCAGGGACGGGTTGAACGTGGCCACGGCCACGAAGATCCTGACCAGGTCGTGGTCCAAGACGCCTCGACCGTACCGCGGTCAGGCGCTCGGACGCCGGTCGGTCAGACCGCCGAGACCTCTTCCTCTTCGGCGACCCTGAACGAGGATCCGCAGCCGCAGGCCGCGATCACGTTCGGATTCTCGACCTTGAAGCCCGCGCCCTGGAGCTCGTCGACGAAGTCGACCACCGATCCCCGGACGTACGGGAGGCTTGCGTGGTCCACCAGCAGGCGGATGCCCTTGTCCTCGAAGATGCTGTCGCCGTCGCGCTGCTCGTCGAACGCCAGCGCGTACTGGAACCCCGAGCAACCGCCGCCGCGAACGCCGACGCGAAGCCCAGCGGTATCGGCCACGGCGCCCTGCCCCGAAAGAAACTCGCGCACCTTCTCGGCACCCCTGTCGGTCAGCGTGATCATGCTTCATTCAGTATAGCCATGGTGTCCCGCTACGCTTGAGAAGCGATGACCGACGATCCTCAGACCGCCACCCCCGAGGAGCTCCAGAGCCGGATCGAGGCGACGATCCCGGGGGCCCGCGCGACCGTCACCGGGGACGGTCATCACTTCATGGCGGTCGTGTCCGCTCCCGCGTTCGATGGCCTGTCGCGGATCGCCCAGCACCGTCTCGTATACGACGTGTTCGGCGCTGAGGTCGGTGAGCGGATCCACGCCCTTTCCATCCAGACGAACACGGAGACAGACAGATGAGCGAACAGACCTCCAACCCGATGCGTGAGGCGATCCAGGGCGCGATCAGCGAGAACCGCGTGATCCTGTTCATGAAGGGCACGCCCGAGGCGCCGGCGTGTGGCTTCTCGGCGCGCACCGTGGCGATCCTCCAGTCCCTAGGTGAGCCGTTCGCGGCAGTCGACATCCTGCCGGACCCGCGGATCCGCCAGGAGCTCTCGAGCCTCTCGAACTGGCCGACGATCCCGCAGCTGTTCGTCGACGGCGAGCTCGTCGGTGGCTGCGACATCATCACCGAGATGTACCAGTCCGGCGAGCTCCAGGAGACGCTCGGCATCGACGGCGCCACCGATGAATCGCCCGCGCCGGAGAGCGCCACCGTGCCCGAGGCGCCGCCGATCTCGATCGAGAACCGCCTCTAGCAGCTCCGCGACCGGACCGGGCATGGCCGCAACCGGCAAGCCCCGCGGCGCCGCCCCGGTCCGCGCGGTGCGCTTCGACGGCGGCGAGCTTCGTGCCGTCGACCAGACCCTGCTGCCGTGGCAGGAAAGCGAGCTCTCGCTCCACGACGCCGGTGAGGTTGCCGCCGCGATCCGCCGGCTCGCGATCCGCGGGGCTCCGCTGATCGGGGTCGCGGCCGGGTACGGGGTGGCGCTCGAGCTCACGCGCGAGTGCACGTTGCAAGCCCTCGACCGCGCGTGCTCGGTCCTCGGCGAAGCCCGCCCGACGGCGGTCAATCTTCGCCACGCACTCGAGCGCGTCAGGGCCGCGGCGCTTTCAGTCCCGCAGGAGGCGATGCCGTCCGCAGCGCTGCGGGAGGCTCGCGCGATCGAAGCCGAGGAGGTGGCCGCCAGCACAGCAATGGCAGCCAACGGCGCGGAGCTCCTCGCCGGCATCAGCGCGGTTCTAACCCACTGCAACGCGGGCGCGCTGGCAGCGCCGGGCCGCGGCACCGCGCTCGCGGTGATCGCCGAGCTCGCCGACCGAGGGTCGCTGGCGAACGTGCTCGTCACCGAGACGCGCCCCCTGCTCCAGGGCGCTCGGCTGACCGCGTACGAGTTATCGGCCTTGGAGATCCCGCACCAGCTGGTCGTCGACTCGGCGGCGCCTGCGCTGATCGCCGCCGGCGAGGTTCAGGCGGTGGTGGTCGGCTGCGACCGCGTCGCAGCGAACGGAGACGTCGCCAACAAGGTGGGCACCTACTCGCTGGCGCTCGCGGCGCACGCAGCCGGAATCCCGTTCGTCGTCGTGGGTCCAACGTCGACGATCGACCCCGAATGCCCCGACGGCGGGCAGATCGTGATCGAAGAGCGCGGCGCCGATGAGGTTCGCAGCGCTGCAGGACATCCCACGGCGCCGCCGGGCACCGACTGTCGCAACCCGGCCTTCGATGTCACTCCGGCGCAGCTGATCACCGCGCTCGTGACCGAGCGTGGCGTCGCGCAGCCGGTCAACAGCGCCTCGGTCGCGGCGCTGTAC
>CATPBV010000252.1 GCA_955652345.1 uncultured Solirubrobacteraceae bacterium
CCTCCGAACCTCGCCACGGTGTCGGTCGTGCGTACCGCCTGGCGCAGCCTTGGCGCGGTTGCGGTCAGCAGCTCGTCCCCGACATGGTGCCCGAGGCTGTCGTTGACGAGCTTGAAGTGATCGAGGTCGAGGAACAGAATCGCCGCCATTGATCCGCGGCGGCCGACGCGCGCCAGCGCGTGCTCGAGACGGTCGAGGAACAGCACGCGGTTCGGCAGGCCGCTCAGCGGGTCGTGCAGCGCACGATGGCGAATGCCGTCCTCGATCGCGTGGCGCTCGAGCGCGTCCGCAAGGACGTTGGCGAGCGACTGCAGATAGTCGATGTCGCCCGGGCCATAGATGCGCGTGCTCTGCGACTGCACGGCGAGGACCCCGAAGGGCTCGCTTCTACCTTCGATCATGACGGTGAGGCCGCTGCGGATTCCCATCCCCTGGATCAGCGGGCTCATGCTGAAACGCTTCTCCCGCCGCCAGTCGCTGACCACGACCGGCTTGCCGGTGAGAACCGTGTATCCGGCCTGGGACGCGACTCCCGCCGGGAACCGTCCCTTTCCGAGCGTCATCCCGGGAGCGCAGAAATCGGCCCTGATCGCGAACGAGTCCTCGTCGGCCAACAGCTCCGCGACGCACACAAGATCGACGCCAAGCAGAAGCGCAGCGGCCTGCACCGCCTCGTGCATCAGGTCTGACGTGCTGGCTCCCTCCAGGGCATGCTCGCCGAGCTGTGCCACGGCTGACTGCTGCGCCGCTCGCCGCTCGGCTTCGGCCTCGGCCTGCTTTCGGGCCGTGATATCGGACATGACCCCATGCCAGCGCATCAGGCCGTCGCCATCCCGGACGAGCATCGCCTGGTCAGCGAGCCACACGATCGAGCCGTCGCGGTGGAATATCCGGTACTCGGTGGGAGGCCCGTCCATACCCTCCTCGTCGGTATCGGACTCCTCGATCAGCACCCGGTCGCGATCGTCGGGATGCAGCCGGCTGCGCCAGAGCGCGGGGTCGGCGCGCAACTCGGCTGGGGAGAACCCCAGAATCGCCTGCACCTGCGGGCTTACGTAGTGCCAAGGGCCGTCCGGTCCGAGATCAGCGATGTAGACGATCGCCGGGATGCGCTCGAGCAGCTTCGGAAAGTCGCGCATGACTTCCTCCGATGCGATGTGCTGCTCCGCCCGCGAGGACTTGGAGACTTCGCCAGCTTCTCCCCTGCTAAGCATGCCTTCGACCCATCGGCACTTCGCAGTTTGGAGGAAACCGGTGTTCCTGCCGTCAACTCTACGGGGTATTGCGGACCGCAAATAGTGGTTTCTACGGTGCCGCTGGACCTCCCGCCGCGGCTGCGAATAAGGCCACAGGCCCGGAGTCCTGCTCGACGATCCGGCCTTCGCTCAGGAGCACGTCGAGATGGCCCAGGACCTCCGACAGGGTCAGGTAGGCCTGGGTCACCGCCACGTTCCCCCACATCTTGACCGCGAGGTCGTAGGCGCTCAGCGGACCGTCCTGGAGCATCTCGAGGATCTTCTCCGCGCGGCGGCGGTGCAGCGCCAAGCGCTCGTCGATCAGTGCGACGTGGTCGCGAATTGGCGGCCCATGCCCGGTCAGCACCAGGTCCGCGGGTAGCGTCCGCGTCGCGCGCAGCGAGTCGATGTACTGGATCAGCGCGCGTGGCCGGCCGGCGCCCGGCTTGGCGGGCAGAGGCCGGGAGATCAGGGGGTTCGAAGAGATGTGCGCGAGCAGGTGGTCTCCGGCGATCAGGATCCGCCGCTTCGCGTCCCAGAAGATCGTGTCCGATGGGCTGTGGCCGGGCCGGTGCAGGACCTGGAGGCTGCGGTCACGAAACTCGAGCTCCTCGCCGTCGTGCAGCTCGCGCGTCACCTGACCCCTGGATCCGAATGCGCGGAACGCAGCGCCCACCGATCCAAGCGCGGTGGCTAGATCTCCGGGCACGCCGTGCCTTCGCATCACTGCTTGCGCGAAGTCGTCGTCGGCCGTTGCGCTTCGCGTGAAGTCATTCAGGTAGCCCGCGAGCAGATGCAGCGCCGCGACCTCGGCCCCCGAGCGGCGGGCGAGGATCTCCAGCAGCCCGATGTGGTCCATGTGCTGGTGGGTGAGGATGATCAGCTCGAGGTCCTCGACCGCACGTTCGTGAGCGGCGAGCGCGTGCTCCAGCTGATCGAGCGACTTGCCCGAATTCGGGCCGGTATCGATCAGCGTCAGCGGATCGTCGTCCAGCAGGTAGCAGTTGACCCGCCCGACGAGAAACGGCGTGGGGATCGCCAACGCGTGGATCCCGGCCTCAGCGGCGAGCTCGAGCGATGCTTGCTCGCCGGCGGCCGGCGGGCCCGCGCGGGTCACGAACGAATCACTTCGAGCACGTCGTCGCGCCGGCGCTTCATGTCCGCTTCCGAGCTGAGCGACTCGAGGCACAGTCGCAGCAGCGGCTCTGTGTTGGACGGCCGGACATTGAAGCGCCAGTTGTCGTAGTCGACCGACAGCCCATCCAGCCGGTGCTGGCGGCCATCTGAATAGCGCGAGGAGAGCTCTTCGATCTTGGCTTGCTGATCCTCCACCTCGGAGTTGATCTCGCCCGAGATGAAGTACCGCGAGCGGTACGGCTCGAGTAGCTCGGACATCGAACGCTCTCGCACCGAGATCAGCTCGAGGATCAGCAGCGCGGGGAGCGTGCCGGAATCGGCGCAATAGAACTCGCGGAAGTAGTAGTGCCCCGAGACCTCGCCCCCGAACGCCGCGGACTCCTCGCGCATGCGCGGCTTGAAGAAAGCGTGGCCGACTCGGTTCATCAGCGCTCGACCGCCGCCGCGCTCGACGGTGTCCGCCACCGCCCGGCTCGCGCGGACGTCGTAGAGGATCGTGGCACCTGGCTCCTTGCTCAGCATCGACTCGGCCAGCAGCGCGGTCAGGAAGTCACCGTCGACGAAGCGCCCGGTGTCGTCGATGAAGAAGCAGCGGTCGGCGTCGCCGTCCCAGGCGATCCCCAGCTCGGCGCCCTTGGCCTTGACCTCTCGCATGATGAAGTCGCGGTTCTCGGGCAACATCGGGTTCGGCTCGTGGTCGGGGAAGCTCCCGTCCGGGGTCCAGTAGTTCTCTTCGAGGTCCAGACCCAGCTGTTCGAGCAGGGGCCCGACCATCGGTCCCGCCATGCCGTTGCCGCCGTCGACGACGACGCGCCGAGGCTTGACCGCCTGCGGATCGATGAAGTTCATGACGTCTCGGTGGAAGGGCTCGTAGATCGATACCGTCTCGACGCTGCCTGCACCCGGGGGATCGCCCATCCCGGCTTCGATCCTGGCGCGCACCTCCTGGATCCCTTTCTCGCCAGAGAGCGGAATCGCGCCGCGGCCCACGAGCTTGGCCCCGGTGTACGGCTTGGGGTTGTGGGAGGCGGTGCACATCAGACCGCCGTCGAGGTCTCGGGAGCCGACCAGCCAATACAGCATCTCCGTGCCGATCTGGCCGGCGTCGAGTACGGTCGCGCCCTCTCCGCACATCCCCTCGCGATACGCGGCGGCCATCTCGGGTGCCGTCAGCCGCATGTCGCGTCCGAGCCCGAGGCGAAGTGTGCTCGCCGGCTTGCCTTCCTGCTTGGCGATCACCCTCGTGAACGCCCGGCCGATCAGCTCGGCGCCGCCGGGGTCGATCTCGGTGCCCGCGAGCCCACGGATGTCGTAGGCCTTGAAGATCCCAGGGGTGAGGGCGTTTGCCATGGGGTTTCGGATCCTACCCAGCGATGAGCGGCTTACGGCACCGGGACAATGCGCCGCCGTGGCAGGCAACAGACCGATCGTGTCATGCAGGGGTTCCGGAGTTCGTGCTGCTCACAGGGCACCGCTCGGACCAGCAGCCGCGAGCGGTTGGTGTCGGCGCCGCCGTTGCAGTGGTACCGGTCGCACCGGAGACCTGGACGCCCACCTAGACTAGTCGCAGGTGATGTCCGGACACTCGAAGTGGCACTCGATCAAGCACAAGAAGGCGCTCGTCGACGCCCGCCGCGGCCAGCACTTCACGAAGCTCGCACGAGCGATCACGATCGCGGCGCGCGAGGGCGGCGGCGATCCCGACGGGAACCCGGGGCTGGCGCTCGCGATCCAGAAGGCCCGCGATGCCTCGATGCCCAAGGACAACATCGAGCGGGCGATCGGGAAGGGGACCGGCGAGGGCGTCGACACCGACACGATCGAGGCCGTCATCTATGAGGGCTACGGGCCCGGCGGCGTCGCGCTGCTGATCGAGGCGCTGACCGACAACCGCAACCGTACGGGCGCAGACGTGCGCCACGCCTTCAGCAAGTACGGCGGCAATCTCGGCGAGCCTGGCTCGGTCGCGTACCTGTTCGACAAGTGCGGAGTGATCGTGGTCGATGCCGGCCGCTATGACGAGGATGACCTGATCGCGGCGATCGATGCGGGCGCCCAGGACATCGCGCTGGACGAAGATGTGTTCGAGGTGATCACCGAGCCGGCGGACCTGGCCCGCGTCCGCGAGGCGCTCGATAAGGCCGGGGTGGAGATCGAGAGTGCTGATCTCACGCAGCGGCCGAAGTCCCGGGTTCCAGTCGACGAAAGCAACGCGGCGAAGTTGATGAAGCTGATTGACGCCCTCGAGGAGTCTGAGGACGTTGGCGCGGTCCACGCGAACTACGACGTCGACGCGGCGGTGCTCGAGCGGATCGCCGGCTGAGCCACGCTGCATCGCGACGCGGGTCCGACCCGCTACCCTGACCGGCTCCGATGAAGAGGACATCGCTCAAGATCGTCGCCGTGCTCGCTGCTGCGGGGTGCCTATCGGCATGCGGAAGCTCCACGGCTCCGGGGGTCGAGCTCGCGCCCGGCGCGGGCCTGACCCAGGTGCCGATCGTGCCCGCTCCGACAGTGCCGCCGGCGCTCTCGAAGAAGCCGGTCGTCGTCGTTCCGAGTGGTCCGGCGCCGACGCACCTGGTCACGCAGGACCTCGTGAGTGGGACTGGAAAGACCGCTCAGGTGGGAAGCACGATCACGGTCAACTACGTCGGCGTGCTGTACAAGAATGGCTCCGAGTTCGACTCATCCTGGAAGCGCGGCCAGCCGCTCACGAGAGCGCTCAGTCCGTCAATGCTGATTCCCGGGTGGGTCCAGGGGATCGCCGGAATGAAGGTGGGAGGACGGCGAGAGCTGATCATCCCGCCGGCCTTGGGATACGGAACAGCCGGCAGTGGAACCACGATCCCGCCTAACTCCACGCTGGTGTTCGTCGTCGACCTGCTGGGCGTTTCGTAGCGCTAGCGCCTTCTCGGAGGCCTCCGCCTCCGAGACGTCTTGCGCTCGCGCGTTCGCTCGTGGGCGGGCGAGCTCTGCTCGGTTGGCTCGTCGAGCGCTGAATCTGCTTCCGGGAGGCGTCTCGCCCGGTACATGGATACCTGCTCGGCAACCCCCTTCAGCCGGTGGCGACCCGCGAACGACCAGGCGAACCGCTCGCTGGCCGCGTCGTGGATCTCCTCGGTGCAGAGCACGCTCCCGGGCCGCGCGGTGCCGGTGACGCGGCTGGCAAGGTTCACCCCGTGGCCGTAGTAGTCGCCGGCGCGCAGGAGCGTCGGCCCGCTCGCGACGCCGGCGCGCACGGCGGGCAGCTCCTCGGACTCGACCCCCTCGATCAGGGAGAGCGCCACGTCGACCATCGCGCCGGGGTCCGCGCTGACGAACATCGCCGCATCGCCGATTGTCTTGACGAGCCGTACCGGTTCCTCGGCGACGTCGCTGGCGAGCGCCGCCAGCCGCCCCGCCACGGAGCCGAGCTCCTGCGCCTCGAGCTCGGCGCCGAGCCGGGTGAAGCCGACCATGTCCGCGAAACACACCACCAGCTCCTGCTCCTCCGGCAGCGCTCCCCGCTCCCGTTCAGCCGCGCCGATCACGGCTCGGCGGACCGTGTCTCGCAGATGAGCGTGATACGCCGCAACGAGCGCCGGGTCGAGGTTTGGTGCAAGCCGCTCCGCGAACGCGGCAAACCGCAGCGCCAAATCACGCTCGCTGTCGCCCGGGCTTAGATACGCCTGCGCGAACGCGGCGGAGGTGGTGGCCGCGACCCGCGCCATTGCCTCGCCGACGACGCGGTTCACCTCTTCGATCGCTTGCAGCGGGATGCCGGCGTCGAGCGTCACCACCATCGCCTTGGCCGTCGCGATGTCGTGCTTGGAGAAGACTCGGTCCTCGGATCCAGGCTCCGGCAGCCCCAGCAGCCGGCGCATCCGCATCACCACCGACGCATCGAGGCCGGTCCGCCGCTGCACGTCCGCGGCCGTGTACGTGCCCCCCAGGATCCGCTCGAGCGGGAGCAGCGCAAGCCGGTCCTCGGCCACCGCCTGGCGAAGCTCCTCGAGGCTGAAGCCGTCCTTCGACAGCGAGGCGAGCAGTTGCTCTCGCGCCTCGCGCTCCTCGCCCTCTAGCCCATCGAGCAGTCCGGCGGCGTCGAAATCCACGCGCGACATCGTTTCAGCAATCTCCTGCCGGGAGCCGATGGGCTACCATCGACCGCCCTCGCGGTGCCATTGCGACCGCCGGCGGATTCGCTGGCAAACGCGCCCGTCTATCGTCGCCCTTTACATGCTGTCGATTCTGATGCCGGTGTACAACGAGCGCGAGCGCGTGCAGCGCGCGATCGCCGAGGTGCTCCAGACCGAGCTCCCGACGGACTTCGAGCTCATCGTCGTCGACGACGGCTCCGATGACGGCACCCGGGAGCTCCTGCGCGGTGGCGACTGGGATGGCCGCGTGCGATTGATCGAGCATCCGGTCAACCGGGGCAAGGGGGCAGCGGTGCAGACGGCGCTGGGGCACGCGCAGGGGGAGTACGCGGCGATCTTCGACGCCGACCTCGAGTACGACCCCGGCGACCTCGGGCTGCTGATGCCGCCGCTGCTCGATGGGCGGACGAACGCAGCCTTCGGGGTCCGGGCGTTCGACGGCTACACCAGCCACTCGTTCCTGTTCGTGCTCGGCAACAAGGGGGTGACGCTGGCGTGCAACATCCTCTTCAACGTCTACCTCCACGACATCATGACCTGCCACAAGATGATCCGGACCGACATCTTCCGCAGCCTCCCTTTGCACTCAGAAGGGTTTGCGATCGAGCCTGAGATCACAGCCCGGTTGGTGCAGCGCGGCGAGCGGATCTTCGAGGTGCCCGTGCAGTACAGGGCCCGCGCCACCGACGAGGGCAAGAAGCTGACCGCGCTCGACGGCTTCCGGGTGCTGGCGACGCTGATCCGCTGCCGATTCTCCCGGGCCTGAGGTCCCTCGGCGGTGCCGGACGGCCAGAGCGCGACCGAGACGCCGCCTGCACGGCCGGTGGTCGCGGCGTCCGGCGCCGACGTTCCGCGTGAGCGCTGGCGCGACTGGCTGCTCTCGCCCTTCCTGCTCGCGGGCGTGGCGTGCGTCGCGCTGGCGGCGCTGTCGGCGGCGGTGCAGCCGACCGTCCCGAGCTACGACCCGTGGGCGTGGATCGTGTGGGGAAGGGAGGTCGTCGACCCGCACCTGAGCTTCGCGGTGGGCGGCGGCCCCTCGTGGAAGCCGCTGCCGGTGATCTTCACGACCGTCTACGGCCTGTTCGGCGGCGCGTCGCCGACGCTGTGGGTGATCACGGCCCGCGCGGGCGGGCTGCTTGCGCTGGTAGCCGCCTACCGGCTCGCGGCGCGGCTGGTCGACCGCGAGGCGGGTCCACCGTCGTGGGCGCCTATCGCGGCGGGCGTGATCGCTGCGGTATGCCTGGTGATCAACCGCTATTGGTTCTATGACCTGTACCGGGGGACCTCGGAGCCGATCTTGATCGCCGCGTCCCTGTGGGCGATAGATCGCCATCTCGATGGCCGCCATGGCTCGGCGTTCGTCTTGGGGGTGGTGGCCTCGCTGATCCGGCCGGAAGCGTGGCCGTTCGTGATCGTCTACGGCGGGTGGCTGTGGGTTCGTGCGCCGCGCCTGCGCGCGTTGGTCGCGCTCGGCCTGTTCTCGATCCCGTTCTTCTGGTTCGTGCCGCCGTGGATCGGTTCCGGGCAGCCGTTCCTCGCCGCGACCCACGCCAAGCAGTACAACGGCCACCTCGGCAAGCACCCGTTTCTGACTGTGCTTTCGCGCGGCCTCGATCTCCAGACCGTGCCCGTGCTGCTGGCCGCGCTGGTCACAGTCGGTCTCGCCTGGCGTCGAGGGCGTGAGCGCCTGACGCTCGTGCTCGCCGGCGGCGTCGTGGTGTGGTGGGTGATCGTCGTCGGGATGACGCTCGACGGCTATCC
>CATPBV010000253.1 GCA_955652345.1 uncultured Solirubrobacteraceae bacterium
AGGTGTCGCCAGACGATCCCCAGCGCCAGCTCCCACTCCCCGCCGAGGGTTTCGGTGCGACCGATCACCCTCCGCATGGGACGCATCACAAACCACACGAACCCAGCCACCGAGGTCCCCGCAGCGTGGTAGCGCTCCAGGTCGCGGCGCTTGGCGGGGGTGAGTAGATGGCCGCAGCGCAGCAGCAGCGTCCGCGCGCGGATCTCGCCGGGGATGTACCCCAGGAAGTATGCCGCCCGCCATTCGCGCATCCGCGGCTTTCGCAGCAGCCTTCGCCGCCGGCGCGAGTGCCCCGCGGGCTCGGCCACGTTCCCCAGGATCGCCCCGGGATGCTGCACGTAGTCGTACAGCGGCCGGTCGACGTAAACGAGGTCGCCGCTGGCGAGCGCGACCAGCGCGATCCAGTGATCGTGGAACTCCAGACCGGGACTGTCGGGGAACGGGAGCGCGCGCTGCGCCACCTCGCGCCGGAACAGCGTCGACGCCCCGGTGACGGTGTTGGCGATCAGCATCGAGGCCAGGCTCGTGGAATTGTTGCTGCGGCCCTCCCAAAGCGTGTCGCGCAGGACGCGGCCGGTGTCGTCCACCAATCGCACGTCCGAGTAGGCGAGCACCGCCGAGCCGAGCGACCCGCGAAGCGTGCTCAGCTTGTCCGGGTGCCACACGTCGTCCTGGTCGCACAGTGCCAGCAGCTCCGCCCCCGCGGGGGCCAGCTTTAGCGCGCGCTCGAAGTTCCGGTAGAAGCCGGCCCGTTCCGGCGCGCGCGAGACGGTGAACCGCTCATCGGACGCGACGATCGCGCGGAGCTCGCGATAGCGCTGCTCGCTCGAGTGGTCATCGCTGATCACGCACACCCACTCGGTGTCGGTCTGCGAGCGGATCGAGTCGATCTGTGTCGCGAACAGGCGCAGATCGGGCTCGAAGGTCCCCATGCAGATTGCGATCAGCCCATCAGCTGACCCGCGGCTGACGGAGGTCGGCCCCTCGGGCTGCTCGACGAGGATCCGCCCGAGCTCGCACTCATGGTGGCTGCCGTCGGCCAGCCCAAGCGCGGCGCGGAGCGAGATGGGCTCCTGGCTCGGACGCCCGTGCACCGCGACGATGCCCCAGAATCCGCTGCGCCTGCACGGCATGTCAAATCGAGGCATCGCGTAGGCGACCGCCGGCTGGCGCACCCCGTCGACGACGAATTCGAACGTCTTGACGGGTTCACTGCCTCCCCACCCCGTTCCGGAGCAGTAGAGGACGACCATGCTTCCAGCCGGCAGTGAGCGCGGGAGCGGGCTCTCGAGCCGGGCGGCGATCACCGTTGATTACTGAGGAGCCTGCGGATCTCTGCGCGCGAGAAGATCGGCTTGCCACGCTGACGGATGCGGAGGAACAGCTCCGCGGCCCAGAAGGCGCGCGAGGCAAGCATCCTTTCGAGCAGTTCGCGCTGGCGACCAAGCTCCTCCCCTCGGTCAGTCGCGAGCCTGAGCTGGACGTGGGAGGAGGCGAGATGCAGGACGCGGTTTCGCTCCAGCCGAGCCAGCAGCGGATTGTCCTCCCACGGCGCGAGGATGCGCTCGAGCTCCGCTGCGTACGGTGCCTCCCGTCGCCACAGAACTCCTAATCCGTAGAACGCGGGCACCACCGCCAGTCGCAACTCGTCGTGGCCCGAAACGAAGTCCTCCACGGCTGTCAACACGCCGTTTCGCGGGCCCCCCTCGCGCGCAGCCGGGTTGTGATACGGCAGACCACCGTGCCTCGTGGTCTCTAATCCGGGATACAGGCCGCCTTCCGGCACGATCGGCTGGCGATACTCGGCTGGGATCTGGTCGGGATCGAAGTAGTCGTCGCGGCGCCCGTGCGGCCAGCAGACGTCGTGTAGGAGCAGCAGTGGCAACTCGACGCCCTCGGCCGCGCTTCGCTGCGCGATTCGCAGGAGCTCCTGGGTCACTGTGTAGTAGTTGTGGTCACCGTCGAGCACGATCGCGTCGGTGAGCTCGATGTGCTCGAACGCGTCAAGACTGGTCTCACGGATCAGCTGCAGCTCGCTGCGCTCACGCTCCAGCTGCTCGAGCTCGGGCTGCGGCGAGGGGTCGATCGCGACCACGCGCGCACCGGCACGCTCGGCCCACAGCAGCAGCAGTCGGGTGAGGTCGCCGGCGTAGGCCCCAACCTCGGCGACTGACCGTGCGCGCGCCGCGTCCAGGCAGCCGAGCAGCAGCTCCGCGTTGTTGAGGAGCGACGCGCCCCATGCACCCGGGTCGTTGTCGTACGGGTTGAGCCCGAACGGGAGGTCCATGAGGGCGCGCAGTGTACGGCGACCGGGACGTCGGCGTGCCGCACGGTGGTAACGTCTCGCGGTCGGGTGGCCGAAGTCTGCACATCGACTCCTACCGCGCCATCGTCCACGCCCGCTCTCGCAGTCTCGCCCTCCGGCTCGCTCGCGGAGGCACCTTCACCTGCACTCGCGCCGCCGCCTGGTAATCCCCGCTTCCCGTTGTTCGATGGTCTGCGTGGAATCGCCGTGCTCGGGATCCTGGCCTTCCACGCGTGGGAGATCACGGGTCGGCTTGGGCTGGGGATAGCGGGGCGTGCGGCTGAGGTAGCGGGCTATCAAGCCGTGATCGCGTTCTTCGTGATCTCCGGGTTCCTGCTCTACCGCCCCTACGTCTCCGCGCGGGCGCGCAACCGTCCCCTCCCGAGCACTCGGCGGTACGCGCGCCGGCGGGCGCTTCGGATCCTGCCGGGGTACTGGACCGTGTTGACGCTGCTGGCGATCTTCCCGGGGATCGTAGGCGTGTTCTCCGGAGACTGGTGGCGCTACTACGGCTACCTGCAGCTCTATTCCCACCGCACGGTCAATCAAGGCATTCCAGTCGCCTGGACGTTGTGCGTCGAGGTGACGTACTACATCTGTCTGCCACTCTGGGCGGTGGCGGTGCGCCGGATCTCCGCCGGGCGCGACGCGCGGGGCCTGCTCCGCGCCGAGCTGTTGCCCCTGGCGACCGTCGCCGCCTTCGGCGTCGTGGTTCAGGTCGCCGCTGCTACGCAGCGCGTGTCCCACATCCTGGGTTCCACCCTCTTGGCGCAGTGCACTTGGATCGCGATTGGAATGGCGCTCGCGGTTGCGAGCGTCGCCGTCCAGTACGACGACGGACTGATGGTGCGGCTACGCTCGCTCGCCGACCATCCTGGACTCTGCTGGCTCGGGGGCCTGATCGCGTTCATCCTGCTGATGCCGCTGCAGCCCAAGAACGGCCTGTTCGGGCTGATCGTCGCGAACCTGACGCGTCAGTCGACGCTGATCACGCTGGCGAAGGCCGCGCTCCAGGCCACCGTGGTCATCCTGTTCGTGCTCCCCGCGATCTTCGGTGACGAGCGCCGGGGCGTCCCACGCAGGGTGCTCGCGCTGGCGCCGATCGCCTGGATTGGCGTGATCTCGTACTCCTTCTATCTGTGGCACCTGACCGTCGCGGAGTTCATCGGCTGGAACATGGACCCTTCTCGGCCGATGGTCTGAACCTGATCGGGCACGTCCACGTGGCGCGCTCTGTCGTCGTTTACGTGGTTACATTCGCCGTCACCGCCGCTTTGGCAACCGCGAGTTACAGGCTGGTTGAGCTTCCGTTCCTACGACGCAAGGAGCGCTAGCGCCGGAGTGACACACGTGCCCGCTCCTATTCCGCCATGATCGCCTTCGGCTGCTCGATAACCGCCCCTGACGTCTACGCTCGATGTGCCGAGCGCGGCTTGCGCCTGGTCGCGGAGCCTGACTCCGAGATCATTGCCAATGCGGCTGCCGGGTCGTTGTTTCGTTCGTACAACCTGTTGATCAACACGGTCGCCGATCGCGACGATCTCGAGGCGCTCGTGCTGGTCCACCAGGATTCCGAGATCATCGATCCGGACTTCTGTAAGAAGCTGCGGGATGTGCTCCGCGAGCCGGATGTCGGCGTCGTCGGCTGTGTGGGGGCGATCGATGTCCGAAGCATCGCCTGGTGGGAGGGCTCCGTAACTTGGGCATCGTTCATCCATCGCTACACGGAGTTCGGCGGCGGCGACCTTCCCTCGCTGACATGGGGCTCTGAGAACTTGCCGGCATATGCTCGGACGGGGGAGGTGGAGACGCTCGACGGCTTCGTGCTTGCGCTGTCGCCGTGGGCCGTGAAGAACATCCGCTTCGACGAGGGTCTGGGGAGTCAGATCCACGGTTACGATCTCGATTTTTGCCTGCAGGTCCGCGAGGCCGGTAACAGGGTGATGACGGCCGACTTCAAGGTGGTCCACCATCACTCGCTCCAACTGGTGAGCGATCCGGATGTCTGGATCAACGCGCACATTAAGATCGCCGACAAGTGGGAGGGCCGGATGCCAGGCATCGGCCAGCCGAACTGGGGGCCGGCCGCCGAAGACTGGAAGACCCGGGCGCGTCAAGCCGAGGCCGAGGCCGGCGCTACGCGTTTGCAACGGGTGTCGTGCGAGCTTCAGGCGGAGGCCCGCGAGCGACAGCTGCAAGCCGAGCTCGACGAGGTCCTGAACAGCACGAGCTGGAAGCTGACTGAGCCGCTGCGACGCGCAAACGCAGCGCTGCGTTCGCGGCGCAATGGACGAGCGGCGCGCTCCGACAGCAACGGATCGTCGGTCGGCGCGCGCGGCATCAGCACCCGGCGATGATCGCGTTCGGTTGCGCGGTCACGCAGCCTGAGGCGTACGAGCGTTGGGCGGCGCCCGGTATTGCGCGAGTCCGGGAGTCGGACTGCGCTGTGTATCCGAATTCCTCTGCCGGATCGATCTTCCGGGCGTACAACCTGCTGCTGGATATGGCTGGCGAGCACCAGGACCTGGAGGCGCTCGTGCTCCTTCACCAGGATGTGGAGATCGTCGATCCCGATTTCTGCGGGAAGGTCCGACAAGCGCTCTCTGACCCGAGTGTCGGCGTCGTCGGGTGTGTTGGCGCGCTCGACGCTCGCTCGCTGGCCTGGTGGGAAGGCTCGGTGACGTGGGGATCGTTCACGCAGCGCTACTACGAGCACGGCGGCGGCGACATTCACGCGTTCGCCGCGGACGAGGCGGGCACACGGCGTCCGCCGTACGCGAGAACGGGCGAGGTCGACACGCTCGATGGCGTGCTGCTGGTGCTGTCACCCTGGAGCGTGCGCTCGTTGCGCTTCGACGAGACGCTCAGCTCTTTCGATGGCTACGACCTCGACTTCTGTCTGCAGGTAAGGGACGCGGGACGCAAGGTGATGACGGCCGACCTGAAGGTGATCCACCACCACTCGCTGGAGCTGATGATCAATCCGGAGCGGTGG
>CATPBV010000254.1 GCA_955652345.1 uncultured Solirubrobacteraceae bacterium
GCGCCGGCGCGATCTGGTGTGTGCCGCGCTCGCGGACGCGGGGGTTGCGGTCGCCAAGCCGAAGGGGACGATCTACGTTTGGGCGCCAACGCCATCGGGCTTCGAGTCCGATGCCGCCTATTGCGAGCACGTTCTGGAGCATGCTGCGGTGGCGATCTCCCCGGGCGGCGCCTATGGCCCGAGCGGAGAGGGGTTCTTCCGGATCTCCCTGACGACGCCTGAGGACCGACTGCTCACGGCCCTCGAGCGCATCAGACGCCTCTAGCGAGCGATTCTGCCGACCGGACCGCGGCTACCATCAGCCAGTAGTGCAGCGAAGCCGCAACGGACGCACCCGAACCTCGCCCGATGGGCAGCGACCACGTGGTCGCGCCCGCCAGCGCGCGTTCCTCGTCGCCGCCGTCCGCGACGGAGACGGCGACCACCTGGCCGAGCTGCGGGAGCTGCTGCTGACCGCCGGTGTCGCGACCGTCGGCGAGCTCACTCAGCGGCGCGACAACCCCCACCCGAACACCTACCTCGGGCCAGGGAAGCTGGAGGAGCTGGGCGCCGAGCTCGCCCGGGCCGATGCCAACCTGATCGCGTGCGACGACGAGCTGTCGCCCCGCCAGGAACGCAACCTCGAGTCCGCGCTTGGGATTCCGGTGATCGACCGGACGGCGATCATCCTCGACATCTTCGCCTCTCACGCCCACAGCGCCGAGGGCAAGGTCCAGGTGGAGCTGGCGCAGCTCGAATACAACCTCGCGCGGATGCGCGGCCTGTGGTCTCATCTCGAACGCCTCGGCGGCGGGATCGGCACCCGTGGACCGGGGGAGACGCAGATCGAGACCGACCGGCGCCTCGCTCGCGACCGGATCGCGGCGCTGCGCCGCAAGCTCGCGGGCGTGCGCTCGAGCCGGTCCGTGATGCGCGCGGAGCGCGAGCGGGCGCATCTGCCCCAAATCGCGCTGGCGGGTTACACGAATGCGGGCAAGTCGACCCTGCTCAATGCCCTCACCGGCGCGCACGCGAGCGTCGGTGACCGCCTGTTCCAAACGCTCGACCCCACCACCCGCGTTCTGCGCGCCGGCGGCCGCGACTACCTCGTGACCGACACCGTCGGGTTCATTCGCAAGCTGCCCCATCAGCTCGTCGACGCGTTTGGCGCCACGCTCGAGGAGACGAGACTTGCGGATCTGATCCTGCACGTCGTCGATGCGTCGGTGGAGGAGGAAGAGCTCGCGGCGATGACCGGTGCCGTTCAGGATGTCCTGACAGAGATCGGGGCGGTCGAGGCGCACCAGATTCTGGTTCTCGCAAAGGCTGATCGGATCGGCCCCGACCGCCGTGCGGAGCTCGAGCGTCGTCACGCCGACGGCGTCCTGGTGTCCGCCATGACCGGCGAGGGGATCGAGGAGCTCGTTGGCCGGATCGAGGCTGAGTTCGCGCGGACGCTTCAGGACGTCGAGCTGCTGATCCCCTACGAGGAGGGCTCCCGGCTCGCGGAGCTGCACGCGCTTGCGGGTGACCTCGAGCGCGACGAGCGCCCCGAGGGCGTTCACATCACCGCCAGGCTGCCGGCCGCTGCCGCCGCCAGGTACGAGCGCTTCGCGCTCGACGGCGCCGCGCGATGAGCCTGCGGGTACGGCGCCTGCACGAGCGCGCGCTCCTGCCATCCCGGGCGTATCCAGGCGACGCCGGGTTGGATCTGCACGCGGTCGACGGCGCCGTGCTGGCGCCGGGAGAGCGGGTGTCGGTCGGCACCGGGCTGGCGCTCGAGATTCCGGAGGGGCAAGCGGGCCTGGTGCTGCCGCGATCGGGCCTGGCCGCGCGACACGGGATCACGCTCGTCAACGCGCCGGGGTTGATCGACGCCGGCTACCGGGGGGAGATCCGGATCCTGCTGCTGAACACCGATCCGCGCGAGACGTTCGAGGTCTCGGCAGGAGATCGGATCGCCCAGCTCGTGCTGGTACGCGTCGAGGCGCCGTTGATCGCGGAGCTCGAGGAGCTGGCCGTGTCCGAGCGCGGGGCGGGGGGCTTCGGCTCCAGCGGCGGCTAGCCGCACGGCGCTACGAGGGAGGCCGGGTCGCGCCGGCCGGTCGTCACGAACCGGCCGGTGCGGCACCTAGCAGGCCGTGGGAGGCGAGAAACTGCTGGGCGACGACCTTCGGGTCCACGCCCGAGACGTCGACTGCCGCGTTCAGCTGCCGTATCACCGAGGTTGTCAGCAGCGAGCTGACTCGATCGATCGTCGCGGAGAACGCCGGCCCTTCGGCCGCCAGGACCCTGGCCGGCACCACCGGCGCCGCGTTCCCCCAGCCGAAGACGTTATTGGGGTCGGCGAGCAGCGTGTAGTTACCGGTGACGAGCTGCCCGTCGGTGCTATTGACGTCTGCTGCCTGAACCGTCCCCTGGTCGAGCGCCTGGTACTGACCGCCGACTCCGAGCGGCTTGTATGCCGCGGGCACGACGCCATAGGCCTGACTGATCGCCGGCAGTCCATCGGGGCTCTGCTGGAACTGCGGCGGCCCACCGAATGTGAGCATTGCGGAGACTGCACGCAGGTCCCCGATCCGGCTCAGGTCGTTCTGCGCCGAGTAGTTGAAGGTGACCGCGACGGCGCCGGTATCGCTGAAAGGCGTCGGCGCGAGCAGCTCGAGCCCGAGCGCGCGCGCGTACCGCTGGGCCGCGCGGTAGGCGAGGCGCTCGGAGGTAAAGCGCTGCGACGCACCCGCGGCGGCGCTCCACGGCGCAGGGGACGATTGCCATCCGACGTCGAGGTACTCCGGGTACAGGTCGAGCCTCCCGCTCTGCAAGGCACGCATGATCACCTCGGTGGGCCCGATGTTCTGGTTCAGAATGACCGCATACCCCTGCGCCGTGAGCGCCTGTTGGTAGAGCTCACCGAGGATGAATTGCTCGGTGAAGTTCTTGTCGCCGATCGTCACCGGCGGCTTGCCGGTTCCGGGCAGGGTCGGCGTCGTACTCGAACTGGAGGGTTGGCTGCTCGAGGTCGACACGCCCGCGGACTTCCCGCCGCATCCGGTCATGCCGAGCACGGCTAGCGCTGCTGCCAGCGCTAGCGAAGCCTTACGCGTTCGGGTGAGATAGGGCATCCGGGCAGCGGCGGCCATCGTAACCATGACACGGGCGGGTGGGTGACCGGAGCTCCAGCTCTCGGACGACGAGCGGATTGGCGTCCTACACTCCGGCGGCTCTGCGGGCATCGGCGTGAGCGGCCGCCTCGAGCTCATCGTCGAGCGGCGCCAGCGGCTCCTCGAGCCCGAGCGCCGTCTCGATCAGCCAGTCCGCAAACCAGGCGTTCTTCGGCAGCAGCGGCCCGTGCATATAGGTGCCGATCACGCTCCCGGCGCGGACTCCTTCATAGCCGTCGATGCCGTTGTTTCCGTGGCCGCTCAGGACCCGTCCCAGGGGCGCCGCCGTCGGGCCCAGGTTCGTTCGCCCGCCGTGATTCTCGAATCCGGCGAGCACGCGGCGGTCGCCCGGCGACAGCTCGACCTCGATCGCCACGTTGCCGATCAGCCGTGTGCCGTCGCCACGGACCGTGACGATCTCGAGCAGCCCGGCGCCCGGTAGCGCTTCATCGCGAAGCTGATAGGCGCTCCCGAGTAGCTGGTAGCCGCCGCAGACTCCAAGGATCACAGCCCCGCGAGCGGCAGCAGCGTGGAGCGCGTCGCGTTTGACCTCCGACAGGTCGAATGCGCACAGCTTCTGGTCGCGATCCTGGCCTCCTCCGATGTAGTACAGATCGGCGGCGTCCGGGTCGAGCGCATCGCCGAGCCCCGCCGAGCTCAGCTCGAAGCCGATCCCGCGCCAGCCGCACCGGCGCTCGAGCAGCAGGATGTTCCCGCGATCCGCGTAGATGTTCATCAGGTCCGGATACAGCGCGCAGATTCGCAGCGTGCCCGCCTCAGGCATGGAAGATCACCACCGTGCTGCCGGTGTGCTCCTGCGTGTCGGGAACGGAGGTCCGCTCGACTGGCGTGAGCCCGACTGCCAGCGCCTCCGCCTCGAGCTCGGCGCACGTGAGCCCGTCGATGTGCACGGCGTCGTCGAGCACCGTGCGCTCTCCGCTCGCGTCGATCGTCTCTCGCCGGCGCTCGAGCACGAAGCCACCGGCGTCCGCCACCACCGCGGTGGGCCGGCTCGAGTAGAGCACCCCGTCCCGCGCGCACGCCTCGGCAGCCAGGGCGGGGCCGCCGTCAGACGTCCGAAAGCGCTCGAGCGTCTCGACGAGCGCGACCGCAAGCACCCCACCGTCGCGCAGGTGGCGCCTCGCGCAGCGCAGGAACGCTCGGCGCCCCGAGGGTCCGCCGAGCAGCTGGATCGTCTGCATCGGGACGAGGCAGAGCCCGAAACGGTCCGCGAGCTGGAAGTGCCTGGCGTCGGCGTGAACTCGTGCGACGGGCAGCTCGCCCGCTCGGCGCGAGAGCTCGGCGAGCAGGCTCGGTTCTCGCTCGAGCGCGGTCACCCGATGACCCGCCCCCGCAAGATCTAGGGCCACCCTGCCGATGCCGGCGCCGATCTCGAGGACCGGACCGCCGTATCGAGCCGCCAGTGCGCGCCATAGCGGGAGGTCCTGCCGGTACGAGCCGCACTCGAGCTCATGCCAGACGACGCCCGGCGGGGGGCTATGGGCGGCCGTCACCGGCGCGTGCCCCCGTCCCAGAATGGGGCGACATGCCCGCGTGCGGCGAGGACCGTGCGGAGCTCGAGCAGCGCGGTGTACGTGGGGAGGACATAGAGCTGGTTCGTGCCGACCCGCGCCAGCGCAAGGTCGAGTGCGTCGGCGAGCTCATGGACCACCCGCAGTCGGTCGGTCGGGACTCCCGCATACTTCAGA
>CATPBV010000255.1 GCA_955652345.1 uncultured Solirubrobacteraceae bacterium
GCTCTACGGACGCGGCTCATGCGACATGAAGGGCGGGGTAGCGGCGATGGTGCTTGCGTTCGAGGCGCTCGCGTCGCTGGGCGTCGAGCTTGCCGGCGATCTGCTGGTTGCGACCAATACCGACGAGGAGTCCTCCGGAGCGGGAGCGGTCGCATTGGTCGAGCACGGTCTCCGCGCCGACGCAGGAATCGTCACCGAGCCGACGGGCTTCGAGGTGTGGGTCGCCTGCCGCGGGTCTGAGTACTGCGAGGTCCGGGTCCCGGGCCGCCCTGGTCACGCCGAGATCGCCCAGCCCGACTGGCGCGAGGGCGGCGCCGTCAACGCGATCGAGAAGGCGATGGTCGTCGTCGAGGCGATACAAGCGCTACGCCGCGAATGGCACGCTCGCGATGATCTCGATCACCCGCTGCTCTCGCGCCCGTCGCTCCTGCCGACGATGGCACGCAGCGGCGAGTGGCCCGTGACCTACCCGGCGGAATGCGAGCTCACCGTTGCGGTGATGTTCGTGCCCGGCCAGGCCGACGAGCAGGGCTGGGGATCCGGTGTCCGTCGGGAGTTCGAGCAGTGGCTCGCGCGCGAAACCAGCTGCGATGACTGGCTCGCTGAGAACCCGCCGGTCGTGGAGTGGGCGCCCAACCACGTGATGTCTATGGAGATCGCCCCGGCGGAGCCGATCGTCGAGACGGTGCTCGGCGCGACCGGCGACGTCGGCCGCGACGGCCGCCTCGGCGGGCTCGATTCCTGGTACGACGGCGCTGCGCTGACCAGGCTCGCGGGAATCCCCTCCGTCGGCTTCGGCCCTCCGGGCTTCGACCGCAACGGAGTCAGCGTCGCGCACATGATCGACGAGTTCGTTCCCGTCGATGGCCTGGTGGCCTGCGCGCAGGCGTTGGCGGTGGCCGCGATTCGCTTCTGCGGCACCGCATAGGAGCACCGACGCCGGACCGGGCTCAGGTCAGGTGATCAGGCACCCGACCGGGCTCAGGTCAGGTGATCAGGCAGCTGGGGTTCGCGGGCGCGTGGGCGGGGAACGCCTCGGCCAGCGCCCGGGCGAACAGGTTCGACCGAGCCACGTAGCCCGCCGAGGTGTAATGGGTTCCGTCGGGAATGAAGTAGTTCCGCTTCGCGTGCGACCCCCAGTCGAAGATCCGCATGTTCGGGTAGCGGCTGCATGCGGCGAGCAGGTCCTGGTTCCAGTTCTGCATCCCGGACTCGGCGTACGGAGTGGAGCTGAGCAACGTGATCGCGTCGATCCACACGACCCGCTGGTTTCCGATGATCGACATCATCCGGTTGATTCGTGCGACGAGGCCGACATTTGAGCCGACGTTGACGTCGGCTGAGTCGTTGGTCCCCATCGCGATGATCCAGCAGCCTCTGAAACCCGCGGACACGTGCGACTGCGCCACCGTCGCGGCGTTGGGCTCGCCGTTATAGGTCTCGACGATCGATCGCGCGCCCGAGATCTCCGAATAGACGACACGGACGCCGACATCGTTGAGCTGAGCGGGCAGGCGAAGCCTCGGGTTGGGGATATAGCTCGGCGAGGTTTCGCCCTCCGAGGTCGAGTCGCCGATGTAGACGACTGACCTGCAGGAAGTACGGGTAGCGGCGTACGAGTCTCCGACGCTGTGCGGAACCAGGCTCGGGTGGGCGATGTTGGGCAGCGGCCCGAAGGCGTCGCGACCAAGGGACGGGACCGAGCTGGACAGGGCGACCGCGGCATCGCCGCCCCTCGACGCCACCGGCAGCAGACCGAACAGGCCCGAAACCGGGAGCAGGACACAGAGCGTCACGCTCGAGACGGTCAGCGTCGCGCGCCGCACCTGTAGGCGCCTGGCCGTGCGTCTCACGCGCCGCGAGAACGCTGCGAGACCTTCCCGCCGGATCGGATCCTCGACGTACCTCCACGACAGCCCGGCGATCACGAGCGTCGCGCCTATCTCGAGCGCGGCGGTGAACGGGCTGACCTCCCCGGAGGTCGGGCTAGCCAGGACGATGATCGGCCACTGCCACAGGTAGATGCCGTACGAACGGACCCCTATCCAGCGAAGCGGTGGGCAGCCAAGCGCGCTGCCGAGCAGGCTGGAGGGATTCGCGACCGCGGCGACCATCGCCGCGGTGCACAGCGAGAGGAGCACGAAGCCGTACGGGTACAGGAACGATGAGAACGAGTCCGTCTTCCAAACCAGCACGAACGCGCCGATCAGGCCCGCCACGCCGAGCGAGTCGAGGACCACCGGCGACAGAGGGCGGACGCCGCGATTTGCCTCACTGCTCGGCCAGAGGATCGCCAGCGCCGCCCCGATTAGCAGTGCGAAGGCCCTTGTGTCGGTGCCCTCGTACGCCCGGGTGGGGTCGTATCCGGGTTGGTAGAAGTGGGCCATCAGGATCGCCGACACCACCGCGGCGGCGAGCGTCAGGAGGGCGAGCGTCTTGCGGCTGCGTGCGACCCACATTCCCAGCCCCAGCAGCCAGGGCCAGATCAGGTAGAACTGCTCCTCTATCGCCAGCGACCACAAGTGATCCAGCGGTAGCGGGGGGGCGAAGCGCGCGAAGTACGAGCCGTTCTGGGCGATCGTGACCCAGTTTGAGATGTACACAGACGCGGCAAGCACCTGGGTGCGAACAGCCGACAGCTGCGACGCGTCGAACAGCGCCACCCACACGCTCACCACCGCGAGCATCAGGAACAGCGCCGGGAGCAGGCGGCGAGCACGGCGCAACCAGAACTGGCCGAGTCCGAGGTTTCCGCGTCGACGGTAGTGCTCGAGCAGCAGATCGGTGATCAGGTAGCCCGATAGGGTGAAGAAGATCCCCACCCCCAGATTCCCTCCGGGCGCCCAGTGCGCGCCGAGGTGATAGGCGATCACGCAGGCAACCGCGACCGCGCGGATGCCGTCCAGGCCAGGCACATACCGCCGCCCGCGTTCATTGGGCGTCGGCACGTCTCACCTCTGCGCTACGCCTCGAGTTCGTCGACGATGAAGGTCGTCTCACAAACAACTAGTTTGCCTACGGCCCGGTGGCCGTGACCCTGGCCCACCAAGAAGAGCGCTGCTCACCGCATGCAGTTTCCCGCAAGGTGGGGTCGGAAGCGGTTCCGGCGTCCCTCCGCTCTGCACCGGGGGGGCCGGGAGCGGTCCGGCCCCTCGCCAGAGCTCGTCCCGTGGGGAAGCTGAGGGCGACCTACTGGCGTCAGCGCCGTGCTGCGGCGGTGATGAAGCCGGTCACAATCGAGGCGAGCGGGGACCAAGTCGTGGCGACGCCGTTCAGCATGTCCCAGCCGTGGCCGGACGTGACGGGCTCGACGATCATCCGCTTGATCGGCGGCTGCGAGCGTCGGTAGATCCCGGTCATCTCCGACAGCGAGGCGTATGCGTCGTGCTGGGCGACCACGAACAACGAAGGAACGTGCAGCTCAGCGGCCGCCTCGCCAGGGTTCAAGGAAGGCGATGCCGCTCCGCCAAGCAGGCTGAGGTCGTCCATCTGCCCCGAGAGGTCGACCATCGCGGCCGGGGAAGGCTTCATCCTGTCGGCCGCCAGTACCGCGACCGCGCCGCCCATCGAAGCGCCGATCACCGCGATCTTCCGCGCGCCGCTTCGCCTAAGGACGGTTGCCGCGGCGGACACGTCCGCCACTGGATCCGCCTGGTCGTGTGAGGGGCAGCTCGAGGACCCGAAGCAGCGGAAGTCGAACAGCAGCGCCTCGAAGCCGTGCTGGGCGAGATACTCCGCGTACTGCCACCAGCCGCACATCGGGCCCGGGAACTGGTGCAGGAGCACGACTCCGATCGGTCCTCGCCCGACGAGCGCCCCGTCGAGCTTGGCGCCACCGCTCGCCGGGAACCTGACGGTCGTCGCGGGATTGTTCGGCGTCCCGCAACGATCTCTCGGCTGCTGGAGAGATCTGTCGGCGAACTGGGAGTGGGGGGGCGGTGGGGTCGGTACGGCCGGATTGGTGGGTATCGCTTCTGGCGGCGTGGTGGTCGGAGTACTGGGCGACGTGGACGTCGCCGCGGTGGGCGTCGTGGTCGAGGTTCGTGATGCGGCGGTGGACGAGACTGAGCCGCCACACCCGACTAGCGCGTAAGGCATCAGCGGTACTAGGAGCCACCGCATGGCCGCTGCCTCCTCCGGTTACGACCGGCTCGAGAGCCTACCATAGTCCGCTCCGGACTACTGGCTGGTCGCGGGCGACGCGAGAACTGTGCTCGCCGACGCGAGCCCGCGGCGGGCGAGTACCGCTACCCGGCGCGTTCGGCCGACGCGAGTCCCTGCCGCGCAAATACCGCCAGCAGGACCGCTGCGCCGGCAAGGAGGGCAAAAGCCAGGCCGACTGACACCGGGGAGCCCGCGAGCAGGGAGCGGCCGGCGTCGAGCATCGCGGTCGCCGGGTTCAGGCGCGCGACCGCGTGGATCCAGCCGGTCAGCAGGTGCAGCGGAACGAACACGGGCGCCAGGAACAGGACCACGAACACCGGCATCTGGATCAGCGCCCCCGCTTGCTCGGTGCGCAGGAACATCGCGAGGCCACAGCCCCACAGCGCGGCTACAAAGTTGCATGCGATGCCCAGACCGAGCAGGCCGAACAGGTCGACCCCGTTGCCATAGACGTTCATCCCCGCGATCAGCGCCGCAATCGTCACGACCGTCCCCGTTATGAACCAGCGCATCAGCGCCCCCGCCGCGTAGCCGGCGATGATCCCCGACCGCTGCGGCGCGCTCAGCAGCAGGCGCCGCGCAAAGCCGGAATCGAAGTCGCGCGCCACCGCGAATCCGGTGAAGACCCCGCCGAACGCAGCCGACTGGAGGAACACGAACACGAACTGGAACGACGTGTAGCCGGGCTTGTAGCCGAAGTTCGGGACCTCGGCGATCTTCGAGAGACCGCCCGCGAACGCGACCAGGAAGAACAGTGGAAAGACGATCGAAGGCACCAGGATCGAAGGTCTGACGAGGACGTTATGGATCGAGCGCCAGGCGACCGCGCGCGTCACCTGCAGGAACCGGATCATGTCCGCACCAGCCTTGTCTTCATCGCGGCGCTCGCCACCAGCAGCGTGATCGCCGCCAACGCTGCCGCGAAGCCGAACCCGAGCGCCAGCGCCTGAGCGTCCCAGCCCTTGATGATCAGGCTGCGGACGCCCTCGATCAGGTACGACATCGGGTTGTAGGTCGCCACCTCCCGAAACCAGTCGACCTTGATCAGGTCGCGTGGCAGGTTGGAGGAGCTCAGGAAAAGCGTCACGAACAGCAGCGGGAAGATCCCCTGGACCGCCTCGCCCGTTCCGAAGCGCAGCGCGAGCAC
>CATPBV010000256.1 GCA_955652345.1 uncultured Solirubrobacteraceae bacterium
CTCGTGCCCGGCGATGCTACCTCCGTCCGTCGAGCGGCGACAAGGTCGATGATGTGCTCGTCCGGCGTGGGTCCGACGTCCCACACGAGTAGCTCGCTGTCGTCCAGGTGCTCGCGCGCGGAGGCGCGCGAAGCGCGGGCCAGTGCCAGAACCGCAAGGATGCTCGCGCACCCAAGCCCGACGACTAAAATGAACGCCGCGATTGAGATCACGACGGACGGGCCGCGACTCTCGGTCGTGGCGTGCACACTCAGATTGGTGACCTGCAGGCGATTGGCGTCCGGGACCCTCTCGAGGGCGGCCTGCGACCCCAGGTAGTCGGTCAGGCCGGCGATCGCCGCGTCGGCGAGCCTCGCGGCCGCGGCCCGGTTCGGCGCCTGCGCATCGAGCTCGATAATCGGCAAGTTGCTTCCGGTGCTGTCGGTCAGGACGTGCGTGGTGAGCACGAACGCGCGCGGTCCCGACGGCGCGGACAACGGCGCCGGTCCCGAGGCCGAGGGGCTGGTCGCCGCGTCGGTCACGCCTACGATCTGGCTCGGCTTAAGGCTCGCCCGCTGAGCGATCGCGGACTTGATCGCACCGTCGACCATCAGGCTGGCCAATAGGTCTGCCTGCCAACCGAGCCGGTCAGACCCTCTCGGCGAAACCGCGACGACCTGGGAGCTTGGCGTGTTCACGAGGATCCGGGCCGTCGCGACCCCGACGTCATAGCTGCGGCTCTGAGGCGGGAACGAGATCTTGTATAGGACCGCGGCGCCGGCGAGCACGGCGAGCAGGCATACGCCTGCGACGTAGAGTCGAAGGCGCCAGAGGTCGCGCAACATCGTGACTGTATCCATCATTGTGTTGGCACTATTTCGTCCGGGGCGATCTCGAGCGCGGGAGTCAGGTCTTGTCCTTTCCTTCGAATAACGGCGGGCCTTCGTAGCTTCTTCTGGCCGCGCGCCTGGGAGATTCAAGCGCCGCGCAAGCGACGCGGCGCGATCCGCGTTGGTGCAGTGGTGCTGGGTCGTTCGATCAACCTCACGTTTCACGGCATCGGCGAACCCGAGCGTCGCCTCGATGCGGGCGAGCAAGCCCTCTGGATACGCCATGAGCAATTCTTGGCGCTGTTGGACTGCGTCACGGGTCGCGACGACATCGGGATCACGTTCGACGACGGCAACGCGTCCGACGTAGAGCACGCGCTTCCTGCGCTGCACGAGCGCGGGCTGACCGCGACGTTTTTCGTGGTCTCGGGCCGTCTGGGATCCCCGCATTTCCTCGACGAGGACGGTGTGCGAGCGCTTGCGCGCGCCGGGATGGAGATCGGCTGCCACGGGATGCGCCACCGCCCATGGCGCGGTCTCGACCGGCAAGCGCTTGACGAAGAGTTGGTCGACGCCAAGATGGTCCTCGAGCGGGCGGTCGGTCGACCCATCATGCGAGCGGCCTGCCCGTTCGGGTCCTACGACCGCCGGGTACTGCGCATGCTGCGCGGATGCGGCTACGAGCAGGTTTACACGAGCGACCGCGGGACAGCCCGGTCCGGTGACTTTCTTCAAGCCCGCAACAGCATCGGCCACGGCGACGGGCCCTCCCTGCTCGAGCACATCGAAGCACTCCATTCGCCCATCCACAGCGCCCTCGGCCGGCGCGCGAAGCTCGCGGTGAAGCGGTGGCGCTGAGCGCCGCGGCGAAGGCGGGCGTCAAGATGCGTCTGAGCGCGGCGCCGGCGCAGCGATGGAGGGCTCGGACCGCGGCGATCGTGACGCGGTTTGCCCGTGCCGCCGGCGTCGATTTGGTCGCGCGTAACTACTACAGCCCGGTGCCAGCGTGGGAGGAGCTCCCCCCGGCCGTCTTCGAGCGCCGCAGCGCGCTGACCGGAGTCCGTTTCGATGTGGAGGCCCAGCTCGCGTTCCTGCGGGGGCTCGAGCCGTTCCTGGCGGAGTTCAAGTTGCCACCGGGATTCATGTGGGACAACCGCACGTACGGTCGTGTGGAGGCAGACGTGCTGTACGCAATGGTCCGCAGTCAACGGCCGAGGAGCATCATCGAGCTGGGCTCCGGCTTCTCGTCGTTGATCATTGCCGCCGCCGCCCGACGAAACATCGCAGAAGGCGCCGACGTCGCGTACACGGCCTACGACCCGTATGCGCGCGATTTCATTCGCACGGGCGTCGAGCCGATGACTCTCGAGCTAGACAGCGCAGCGGATGTGCCGGTTGAGACTTTCGAGGCGCTGCGAGCAGGCGACGTACTGTTCGTGGACACGACCCATACGGTGAAGCTCGGGAGCGAGGTCAATCACGTCATTCTCGATGTGCTTCCGAGGTTGGCACCCGGTGTTGTGGTGCACGTTCACGACGTATTCCTTCCATGCGAATATCCAAAGGGATTCTTTGAGAAGCGCCTCTTCTGGTCGGAGCAGTATCTGCTTCAGGCGTTTCTGTCACAGAACCCACATTGGGAGATCCTGCTGCCTCTGCACTTCCTCGCGCGTGACCGCCCCGGCGAAGTGGCGAGGGTGGTGCGCAGTTTTCAACCGCAAGTGGGTCCTGGGGCCTTCTGGATCCGACGACTCTGACTTGCACCTCGATCGTCGGCGCTCGCAAGTGCGGTCGATCAGCGCGCGGTCCGGATACTGCTCGAGGCGCGGACTACACGACGCTGTGGGACTCCTCGGAGGCGACCGGGAGCAGCGGCTCGCCGGCGATGAAGGCCCGCAGCCCGAAGACGAAGTCGTCCGGGGCCCAGTGGCTGATCGGCTGGGGTGCCACCACGCGGTCGAGCTCTTCGAGTCTCAGCAGCAGTTCGGCGCCGTCGAACGCCACCTTGATGCTCCCAAGCTCGGCGAACCGGTGAGCGGTCGCGAGCTGGTGGTCGTTGCGATGCTCGCCGAGCGCCGCCCGACGCGGCATTACGAGAAGGGGCTTTCCCATCTCGAGCGCTGTCAGGATCGTCCCCATCCCAGCATGCGCAACGACGGCCTTCGCGGCCGCCATCCGTTCGTGGCACTCCTCGGGGGAGACGAATTGCGCGTACTCGATGTGTCGCGGCCGAAGCCGGGTAGGGCCGATCTGGGCGAAGACCTCGCGCCCGCCCGCGGCGCCGGCCCACTCGTCAACGCCCATGATGAGACGGTCGAAGGCCAGCTGGGTCCCCACCGTCACGAAGATCAGAGCACGGCCCCCAGGTACTGGACCGGGCCGTCGGCCAGATGCGGCCATTGCGTCAAGCACAGGTCGGCCGTGGCGCTCGCCATCCGCCCGGACATCGACAACTCCTCGACGTTGGCGAGGCTGTCGACCCAGATC
>CATPBV010000257.1 GCA_955652345.1 uncultured Solirubrobacteraceae bacterium
GCTCGCCGAGCGCGACCCGAGGGCCCTACTCAGCGACGCCGCCAAGCTCGCGGAGCGCTTCGGCGACGAGGCGTACTTCGCCGCCCTCTGCATCCGCAGCGGCATGGTCGGCCCTCAGCTTCCCCACAGGGTCGCCCAGGCGTTCTGGGGCATCGAGCGATACGGCCTGATGGGAGGCGCGATTCACGCCGCCGCGATTCGCCACGGCGACCGCGCGGCGCTGATCGACGAACGCGGCGCGGTGAGCTATAGGGAGCTCGACGAGCGCTCGAACGCGCTCGCGAACGCGTGGCAGTCGCACGGCCTGAAGGCGGGCGGTGGGGTTGCCGTGCTCGCTCGCAACCACCGGGGTTTCGTCGACGCCGTCTTCGCGGCGGCCAAGAGCGGCGCGCGGATCGTCCTGCTGAACACGTCGTTCGCCGGCCCGCAGATCCGGGAGGTGGCTAGCCGCGAGGGAACCGACCTGCTGGTATACGACGAGGAGTACGCCGATGCTCTGGAGGGAGTGGACCCGCCGCACGGGCGGTGGCGCGCGTGGGCCGACGAGCGCGGCGACGACACTCTGGACGCGCTGATCGCTCGCGGTGACGAGAAGGCTCCCCCCCGCCCAGGGACGCCCCCGCGGATCACGATCCTCACCAGCGGAACCACCGGAACACCGAAGGGAGCGCCGCGTTCGGACCCTCGCTCGCTGGCGATGATCGGTGGGCTTCTCAGCAAGGTCCCGTTTCGTGCCCGGGAGGTCACCGAGCTGTCGGTCCCGATGTTCCACGCGCTCGGACTAATGCAGGCGATGGCCGGACTCGCGCTCGGGTCGACGCTGGTTGTGAGCCGCCGATTCGAACCCGAGGCGACGCTCGCGAGCATCGAGGAGCATCGCGCCACCGCGCTGGTCGTGGTGCCGGTGATGCTGCGGCGGATCCTCGAGCTGGAGGATGGCGCACTAGCGCAGCACGACCTCAGCTCGCTACGCATCATCTTCGTCAGCGGCTCCGCGCTCGGCGCCGATCTGGCGACCCGCGCGATCGAGCGCTTCGGCCCCGTCGTCTACAACCTCTATGGCTCCACCGAGGTCGCGTACGCGACGATCGCCACCCCTGACGACCTGATGGCGGAGCCCGGCTCGGTCGGCAAGGTCGTCCGCGGCTCGGTCGTGAAGATCCTCGACGAGCGCGGCAAGGAGGTCCCTCCGGGCATTTCCGGCCGCATCTTCGTCGGGAACCTGATGCAGTTCGAGGGCTACACCGGGGGCGGCACCAAGGAGCAGATCGCCGGGCTGATGGCCTCGGGCGACGTCGGCCACTTCGATCGCGACGGTCGCCTATTCATCGATGGCCGCGACGACGAGATGATCGTCTCCGGAGGCGAGAACGTGTTCCCGGCCGAGGTCGAAGAGTTCCTTGCGGCCCATCCCGCGATCGAGGAGGCGGCCGCGATCGGCGTCGAGGACGAGCAGTTCGGTCAGCGCCTGAAGGCGTTCGTGGTGGTGCGCGACGGCGAGTCGCTGACGGAGGACGACGTCAGGCAGTACGTGCGCGAGAACCTCGCGCGCTACAAGGTCCCGCGCGAGGTCTCGTTCGTCGACTTTCTGCCGCGCAACCAGACCGGCAAGGTGCTCAAGCGCGAGCTCGCCGAGCCCGAGACCGGGCAGGCGCGGTGAGCGCTCACCGGCGATGAGCGACCCGCATTCGTCCGGAGCGGACGCGCCCGCGGTCCCGCCGCCGTTCGCCGCCTATCAGGCGGAGATCTTCCTGCGCGGGATGGCCGGGGAGCGACCGCCGCATCCATTCGCGATCGCAGAGCTCGAGCGGATGCTCGAGCGCACCGCTGAGCCTCGCGCGGCCGCCTACGTCCTCGGGGGCGCCGGCACGGAGGACACGATGCGCGCCAACGAGGCCGCGTTCCGGCGCTGGCGGATCGTTCCTCGCATCCTCTGCGATGTCGCCGAGCGCGATCTATCGGTGGCGGCGCTCGGGACGCCGATGCCGGCGCCAGTCGTGCTGGCTCCGATCGGAGCACAGACGATCGTTCATCCCGAAGGCGAGCTGGCGGTGGCGCGCGCGGCCGCGGCGGCGGGGCTGGTGATGTCGCTCAGCACGGTCTCCAGCAGCACGCTCGAGGAGGTCGCCAAGGCCGGCTCCGGACCGAAGTGGTTTCAGCTCTATTGGCCGCGCAACCACGAGCTCGCCGCGAGCCTGATCTCGCGGGCGCAGCGCGCGGGGTATCAGGCGGTGCTCGTGACCGTCGATGCCTTCCAGCTCGGCTGGCGGCCCCGGGATCTCCAGACGGCGTGGCAGCCGTTCCTGGAGGGCATCGGGATCGCCAACTACCTGTCCGATCCGGTGTTCCGATCGCTGCTCGAGCGCCCGCACGAGGAGGATCTGCAGGCGGCCGTCGGCCAGTTCGTGTTCCAGTTCTCAAACCCGGAGCTGACCTGGCACGACCTCGAGCGTCTGCGGGAGATGACGACCCTCCCGATCGGCTTGAAGGGAGTGCTTCACCCCGATGACGCCCGGACGGCGCGTGAGCACGGGATCGATGCGGTGGTGGTCTCGAACCACGGCGGGCGCCAGGTGGACGGAACGCTTGCCTCGCTCGACGCTCTGCCGGCTGTGCTCGACGCCGTCGGAGACGATGTCGAGGTTCTGCTCGACAGCGGCGTTCGTTCGGGGGCCGACGTCGTCAAGGCGATTGCGCTTGGCGCGCGCGCCGTCCTGCTCGGCCGGCCCTACCTGTGGGGCCTCGCCGCGGGGGGAGAGTCCGGAGTGCTCCAAGTCCTGCGAGGGATCCTCGCCGAGCTCGACCTGACGATCGCCTTCACCGGCCACACCCGCGCGGACACGCTCGACGCGGGAGTGCTGGTTCGAGAGGGCTGAGGGCAGTTCGCGGCCTGGAGAAGTGGGTGGTGCGCGCCGCGCTCGGGACGGTGGCGGTCGTGGCGGCGGCGGTGGTCGTCTCGTTCATCGCCGCCGGGCCCCGGTCGCGCCACGGGTGCATCGCCGCAACCGTTCCGTATTCCCTCGGTGGACAGCAGCTGGACCAGTGCGGTTCAGCTGCGCGCGCGACCTGCCGGGCTGTCGGTAGCTCGACCGGGTTCAGCGGTGCCGCCGGCGACGCCGTCGCGTCGGCGTGCCGGAAGGCGGGTCTGCCCGTCGGTTCCAGTTCCCGCTACGGTCCGTGACCGCCCACCCGAAGGAGGCCCGGCATATGACCCAACCGACCAGCGCAGCGGCCCCCGACCCTACGACGTTTCGCGCACAGTTCCCGGTGTTCGAACGGCTCTCGTACATGAACGCCGGGACCGAGGGCCCGATCCCGCGGCGCGCGGTGGAGGCGGTGAACCTCCGGATCACCTACGAGGCCGAGCAGGGGCGCTGTGGCAAGCCCTATTTCGACGAGCTGATGGAGCTGGCATCCCGGCTGCGCGCGGGCTATGCCGAGGTCCTCGGATGTGCGGCGGAGGAAGTCGCCCTGACCGGATCGACCACCGACGGCGTCAACACCGTGATCGCGGGCCTCGATCTGGGTCCCGGTGACGAGGTCCTGACGAGCGACGAGGAGCATCCCGGCTTGCTGGCTCCCCTCGGCCGGGCACGCCGGCGGCAGGGCATCTCCGTGCGCATCGCACCGTTCGCGCGGATCGCCGAGGAGGTCACGAGCTCCACGCGGCTCGTGGCGTGCTCCCACGTCTCCTGGGTCGGGGGGAAGGTCGTCGACGCCGCCGCACTTCGCGCGACCGGCGTCCCGTTCCTGCTCGACGGCGCGCAGGGTCTCGGCGCGGTGCCGGTGGATGTGTCCGCGCTGGGATGCGACTACTACGCGGCGTCGGGCCAGAAATGGCTGTGCGGACCCGAGGGGAGCGGGTGCCTGTTTGTCCGCGCCGACCGGCTCGAAGAGCTGCTCGTCCCGTGGCCCGGATATGGCTCGCTGGCCGATCCCGAGCAGGCGCTCGAGTTCGAGGTGGCGGTGGGGGTGGGTCGGCTCGACCACGGCTTCCCGATTGCGATGCGGAGCGCCTGGGCGCTGGCTTCGCTTGCAGCGTTCGGCGAGGCCGGCTGGGACTGGGTGCACCAGCGTGCGGCTTCGCTCGCGGCGTCGCTGGCGAGCCGGCTGGATGAGCGAGGGCTCGAGGTCCAGCCCCGGGGTCGCTCGACGCTGATCTCTTGGAGGGCCGATGATGCGCCCGCGGAGGTCGAACGGCTGGCCGCCGAGCAGGTTGTCGTGCGCAGCATCCCGGCGCTCGGGCTGATTCGAGCATCGGTCGGCGCTTGGACCTCCGAAGCGGAGATCGAGCGCCTCGTCGAGCTTGCGGCCGCGGCGTAGCGTTCGCCCGCCGCTGCCTCAGCCCTCGGTGATCCGCTCCGGGTGGGTGTAGACGTTCATCCGCCCCCGGCGCGCAAAGCCGCACAGCGTGATCCCGCGATCCTCGGCCAGCGAGATCGCCAGTGAGCTGGGGGCGCCGACGCCGACCAGGATCGGCGCGCCCGCCACGGCGGCCTTCTGCACGAGCTCGAACGAAAGGCGACCGCTCACGCACAGGATTCGCCCGTGCAGGGGAACGAGCCCGTCGAGCAGCGCGCGCCCCACGACCTTGTCCATCGCGTTGTGACGGCCCACGTCCTCGCGGGTCAGCAGCAGCTTGCCCTCCCGGTCGAACAGGCCCGTCGCATGGAGTCCGCCGGTCCGCTCGAACGCCGGCTGCTCGAGGCGCTCCGGCAACCCGGCGACAAGCGATCGGGCGACCGTGGGCCCATCGCCGATCGGAGCGCTGTGCACCGCGACCTCCTCGAGCGCCCCTTTCCCGCAGACCCCGCACGAGGAGGTCGTGTAGAACCGGCGGGCGCCGGGATCGCGAGTCAGCGGCCCGGACACCCGCACGGTGTTGGCCGCGAGGTCCTCGGTAAGGCCAACCTCGCGCGGCCCCTCGATCAGCCCCTCTCCGAACAGAAACCCGAGGGCCAGCTCCTCATCATGCCCGGGGGTGCGCATCGTCACCGCCAGGGGCTCGTCGTCGACCCGGATCTCGAGCGGCTCCTCGACGGCGACGGTGTCCTCGCCGCCGTCGTGCTCCACCCTCGCGTAGGGCGTGCTCATCCCCCGGCGCGGGCGATTGCGTCGTCCATGGGGGCGGCCGGCTCCCGAACCGGCGGTCCGTGTCCGACCACCAGGATCGCCGGATCGAGCGCGCGAAGCGCGCGGGCTGACTCGACGGCCTTGCGCTTGTCCCAGGTCGCCAGAACGGCCCACGGAAACCGCCAGTGCGGCTGGCTCGAGACAGTCACCCGGCCGACCGTCGTGAACGCGTCGCCGGCGATCAGGGTACGGTCGCGAGTGTCGAGAAACGCGACGTGCCCGGGGCTATGCCCGGGGCTCGGGACGACCTCGAGGCTTCCGATCCGATCCCCAGCGGCAAGAAGCACGTCCGGCTTCGCCTGGAGTCTTGGCCAGCCGCCAGGGACTTTCGCCTGCGCCCCGTTCTCCCCGGCGAGGATCCGGGCGTCGAGCTCGGGCACGAGTAGCTGGACGGAGTCGCCAAGCCGCTGCCTGAGCTGATCGACCGAGCCGGCGTGATCGGTGTGCCCATGGGTGAGCGCGATCCGGCGGATGCTGCCGCCCGCCCGCTGGGCCGTCTCGATCAGCGCGTCGCCGCCGCGCTGGAAGGTGGTGTCGATCAGCGTGAATCCGTCCGGCTCGCGGACGAGGAAGGCGTTCACGAACCGAACGCGGTTCAGCTGGAGCAGGTTCTGGGTGACGGCCGTGGGGTTCATGCGCTGCTGTCACGAAGGCACGCGGGCGCGTAGCACCTCGCAGACGGGGCACCAGCACTCAAGCGTACGACCCGAGGGCTGCCCCCGCGGTCGAGCGGCCCTTAACCAGGACGGGGACCCGTCTCTCAGGGTCCCCGCCACTGATCCCCACACGTCGCGCCCACGGCCGGGTTGGGCGCGTCACAGGGGACGATTGAGTCGCCCGAACTAACTCGGCAACCTCACGAAAGTTGCGCCCGGCGAGGACAAAACCTCCTTGCCATACTTGAGACCCCCACATCAAGGGGGGCGTAGCTCAGTTGGTTAGAGCGCCGGCCTGTCACGCCGGAGGTCGCGGGTTCGAGTCCCGTCGCTCCCGTAAGTCACGGCAAGCCAAACCGCGTCAGTAGCAGGGCTTTCAAAGCCCTCACGCGGTTTGAGCTTCGCCACCGTGAGCCACCGAAAGTCGGCGCGCGACAGGAAAACGGTGACCAAACCGGTGACCAACCTGAAGCTCCGGAAGGCGCAGTCGTAAGGCGCCCGGGGCGGTTTCGAGCGCCCGGGGACTCCAGTCGGCCAAACC
>CATPBV010000258.1 GCA_955652345.1 uncultured Solirubrobacteraceae bacterium
GTTGCCGATAACGACCCACGCAGCGAATGCGACCGCGATAACAGCAAGGCCGATTCGGGGCTTGATGCCCCATGCGCTGAGACCTTGAGGCTTGTGACTCATGAGGACCCCACACTCCTTACTTTGAACCTGATGGACGATGGTCAGGCCCATCCTATGCGTACTCGGCGCCCATCGCACCAGCACCACAAGTCAATGCGAGCGTCGGCCCGCAACGCCCACGGCGACCAGCGTCTCGAGGGCGTTCTCGAGACCGATCGCGCGCCAGCGCGACGGGTGCCTGTCACGCTCCTGGGAGTGCCGCATATCCTGTGCGCATGTCGGCGCGAGTCGTCGTCGTCGTCGGGGGTGGCATCACCGGGTGCAGCGTTGCCTACCACCTCGCACGGGCGGGCTGGCACGATGTGCTCGTACTCGAGAAAGGGGAGCTGACGAGCGGCTCCACGCATCACGCCGCCGGACTGGTGACGCAGTTCAACCCGTCAGCGACGATGATGCGGTTCCGGCGCTACAGCGTTTCGCTGTACAACCAGCTCGGGGTATTCAACACGGTTGGAAGCGTCCGGATCGCGTCGAGCCCCGACTCGTTGCGTGACCTTCAGCGCGCGGTGAGTCGCGCCCGTGCACTTGGACTGGACGCGGAACTACTCGGACCAGACGAAGTACTCGCTCGGCTGCCGTTCGCCTCGCGGGACTCGCTGTACGGCGGTGTCTGGATGGCCGAGGATGGACACGTCGATCCCCACATCACGACCTACGCCCTCGCAGACGCTGCACGCGCGCTCGGTGCGGAGATCCGGATCCGAACGCGCGTCACGGGAATCGAGCTGGGGAGCCGTCACGAGGTGAGGGCGGTCCTCACGACCGACGAGAAGATCGAGACCGAGCACGTGGTGAACGCCGCCGGAGTGTGGGCACCTCAGGTCGCTGAGATGGTCGGCGCCCGTCTGCCCTCGGTGCCGATCGACCACCAGCACATCCTCATGCAGGCGGTGCGGGGCGCTGAGGTTCCGAGGGGCAGTCCCTGCTTCCGCGACACGGACAACCTCGTCTACGGCAAAGAGGAGGCCGGCGGAATGCTGATCGGCGGATACGAGCAGAACCCGGTGGCGCGGTGGACGGACGGAGTGCCGTGGGATCACAGCGCAAGCCCGGTCGAGTCGGATATGGACCGGTTTGCGCCGCTGCTCGAGGGCGCGATCAGGCGCTTTCCCTTCCTCGATCGCTCCGGAGTGATCAGGCTGCTGTGTCACCCGGATGCGATGACGCCTGATGGAAACCCACTGCTTGGACCGATGCCCGGGACGCCCGGTTTCTGGGTCGCCGCCGGCCTGTCGCTGAACGGCTTCGGCGGTGCCGGCGGGATTGGTCGCTCCCTCGCCGAGTGGATCATCGACGGCGAGCCCGAGCTGGACGTCAACTCGTATCGCGCATGGCGCTTCGGGCTGGCGTATCTCGACCCGTGGTTCGCGACCGCATGCGCCCGCGAGGCGTATCGCTACTACTACCGGTTGCGCTATCCGCTCGACGCCGACGAGTGGGGGCGGGGACTGCGGTCAAGTCCATTGCAGGTTCGCCTACAGGAGCTGGGAGCCGTGTTCGGCACCAAGAACGGCTGGGAGCGTGCCGATCATTTCGAGCCGGGAGGAGGCTGGCGTCGCAGCGGCGCCGATCAGCGACGTTTCGGATGGACCAAGCCGCCATGGTTCGAGCGGGTCGGGGCGGAGCATGAGGCCTTCCGCGAGCGGGTCGGGATCATCGACATGTCGTCCTTCGGCAAGCTTGACGTAACGGGGCCGGGTGCGCTGCCGCTGCTCGAGCGCGTATGCGACAGCCGCATCGAGCGAGCGCTCGGAAGCGTGATCTACACGCAGTTCCTAAATCGCCGCGGCGGGATTGTCGCCGACGTGACGGTGACGCGGCTGGGGGAGCAGAGATTCCGGGTGATCACCGGCGCCGCGACAGTTGACGCCGACCGCGGCTGGCTGGAGCTCAACCTCCGGCCGCAGGACGGTCCAGTCGAGATCCGCGACTGCAGCGACGAGCTTGCCGTGATCGGCATCTGGGGCCCGTCGTCCCGGACCGTCCTCGGCGCGTGCAGCGACGACGAAATCTCAAATCAGGTGCTCCCGTTCAGACACGCTCGCCGGATCGATGTCGCCGGTGCCTCCATCCTCGCGCAGCGCATCACGTATGTCGGTGAGCTCGGCTACGAGCTGTACGTTCCGCGGCAGTGGGCGGTGCAGGTGTGGGACCGGCTCGTCGCCTCCGGGACGGAGCACGGGATCACCCCCGGCGGTTACCGCGCGCTCGAGTCGCTTCGGCTCGAGAAGGGCTACCGCTACTTCGGCACAGATCTGACGTCCCTGGATACTCCGTACGAGAGCGGGCTCGGCTTCTGCGTTGCGCTCGACAAAGGCGAGTTCAACGGACGGGCAGCGCTGAGCAGACCGGGGGCCGACGAGCCGTCTCGGCGGCTGCGGACCGTAACCGTAGGAGACGAGGAGTATGTGACGGTGTACGGGGGCGAGGCGATCCGTCACAACAGGAGCGTTGTCGGGCGGGTCCGCAGCTGCGGATATGGCTACACGGTGCGCCGCAACGTGGCGCTTGCGACGCTTCCGGCCGAGCTCGAGCAGGGAACCGAGCTGACGGTGGACGTGTTCGGCGACGCGGTGCCTGCGCGAATCGAACGGGATGTGCTCTATGAGCCAGATGGGGAGCGCATCCGTGGCTGAGGCGGCGGCAGGTGCCTCCGGCGCGATCCGAGCGATCGTGCTCGATTTCAACGGCACGCTCGCGCAGGACGACCACCTCGTCGCCCCGCTGTACGTCGACATGTTCGCTTCGGTCGGCGTGCCGCTGACGGTCGAGGAGTATCACCGGGACTTGGCCGCGATGCCCGACCGAGAGGTGTCCGAGCTGGCGATCAGAAGAGCCGGGCTGCCGTTCGACGAGGCGCGCCGGGACGCACTCGTGAGCGCAAGGCTCGAGGGGTACTTGGCCGCGGTCGCGCAAGCGCCCCCGATCGCTGAGCACACGCTCGAATTCCTGCGCGCCGCGGCCGAGCACGTGCACCTCGCGATCACTTCGGGGGCGTTTCGCCGCGAGATCGAGCATGTCCTGTGCGCCGCGGGCGTCCGGGACTACTTCAAGGTCGTGGTCTCGATCGACGACGTTGCCAACGGCAAGCCCGATCCGGAGGGATTCCGCCGCGCGCTTGCCCAGCTGAACGCGGTCACCGGCTCCGATCCGCCGATCGAGCCTCAGCAAACGGTCGCCGTGGAGGACGCGACCGGCGGTGCGCAGGCCGCGCGCGCCACGGGCATGCGGGTCGCGGCGATCCGCGGACCGGGATACGACTCTGCCAGTGGGCATGCCGAGCTTCTGATCGAGAAGCTGGACCCGACGTCACTGGAACTGCTGCTTGCGCTCGGATCGACCGAGGCAGAATGAAGACGATGGACCCAGAGCTCGAGCTCATATGCGACCAGGTGCCGAAGCTGTCCTCCGCGGACCGGCGTGCGGTGCCAATTGCGGGCGGGATGACCAACCGCAACTACCGCGTCAACACGACCAGTGGTGACTACGTGGTTCGTATCAGCGTGCGCGAGACCGGAGAGCTCGGCATCGACCGAGACAACGAGCACCACAACTCCGTGCTGGCCGCCAAGGTCGGTGTGGGAGCACCAGTTCTCGCCCGTGTTGAAAACCCGGAGGCGCTGGTCGTCGGTTTCCTCGAGGGAGTCACACTGGCGCCCCAGGCCTTCAAGGATCCCCGCCGGGTGTCGGCGCTTGCTGGCGCTCTGAGACGACTCCACGGGGCCTCACGGTTCGCTCGAGACTTCGACATGGTGCAGGTCCAGAACCGCTACCACCAGATCGTCATGAAGAACGGCTACCCACTTCCAGCGGAGTACGCCCGGTACGCCGACCGCGCTAAGAGGATGTGCGACCTACTTACGCGCACCCGCGAGCGAACCGTACCCTGCCACAACGACCTGATGCCGGGCAACTTCATCGAGTCCGATGGGCCCGGAAGCCACCTCTGGATCGTCGACTACGAGTACTCGGGCAACAACGATCCCTGCTACGACCTCGGGGACGCGATCAACGAGCTCGAGCTCGATCAGGGCAGCGCGGAGCAGCTGGTCAGCGAGTACCACGGAGGCCCGCGACCGACGGAGCTGGCGCGTGCCAGGCTGTGGTCCCTAATGTCGAAGTACGGCTGGAGCCTGTGGGGCTCGATCCGGATCGGCACAACCGGCGACCCGGAGATCCGCGAATGGGCTGAGGCGCTGTGGTCCCGGGCCGTCGCGGAGTTCGAATCACCGGAGTTCGAGCAGCTGATGGATCGCGCGCAGGCTGCAGATCTGTAAGGCCGAATCTCAGAGGCCCCGACGCAGCCGCGCGCCCGCTCGCTCGCGCCTCCGGTGCGTGCGCGTAAGCTGGACGTCATGGCGTACCGGCACCTCCTGGTCGCCTACGACGGAACATCGGAGGGAGACGAGGCTGTCCTGGCCGCCGACGCGATCGCGCGCGCAAGCGGAACGCGCTTGACGGTCGTGGTCGTGGTGAGCCTGGAACGGCCCTCCAGATTTGTCACGCGATGGCCGAGACAGACGAGCGTCTGGAATGACGTCCTGCTCGACCAGGCGCGCGCCGATCTCGACCGGGCGGCGCGACTTCTACGGGCACCAGCTGAACTCACCTTCCTCTTTGGGTCACCGAGCCAGGCGCTGGCGGATGGCGCAAGGGAGTTCGACTGCGACGCAATCATGCTCCCGGCCCGTCCGCGGAGCCGCCTCGCGAGAATGTTTGTGCGCGACCGCACGGCCGCCATCCGACGGCGCGTCCCCTGCGAGGTGCTTCGACCTGCTTGATCGGGATGCCGCGTGTCGCCCGTCGTCAGGCGCCGACGATACGGACGTCAGCTGCAGTCGACCCGCGCAGCGTGGCCGCGACCGGGTGCGCTCCCCGCGAGAACAACCGCCGGCGCGCGGGTAGCAGGATGACGTCGAAAGCGCGGCTCACCACCCAGCCCGACAGTGACGTGTCGCCGCCTTCGACGACGACCTCGA
>CATPBV010000259.1 GCA_955652345.1 uncultured Solirubrobacteraceae bacterium
GTGTAGGAGTCCTCCACACAGCTGCCGTGACCGCGCCGGAAGCGGACCCCCAGTCGGGCGGCTAGCGTCCTGACCTTTCGGTCGCCCTCTTTCGCGTTGTGGCGCACCCGAAAAGTGGGCCAGCCCGGCAGCGTCTCCCCTCCCTGCCGGGGGGTGACGTTCAGATACCCGAGGAACATGCGCCGCGCGCCGAGGAGCGCTGCGGTCGCGGTGCCCTGATCGCCCGGGATCCTCGCCCAACCCGGCGGATACGGCATCGTCGCGCCGTCGGTGATCCGTGCAACGGGCCATCCTTGCGGCACTGCCGCGGGTCCGAGCCGGTGGAGCGCATCCACTGCGCCACCTCCCATCGCCGCAGCCGCGCTCGACATCGATGCGAGCTGGTACCACGGCATCCCGACCCGGCCAGGGCGAGGACGAGAGCGAGCGCGATGCCGGTCCTAGAGGTTCCCGTCCCCATCGCTTGGACCGCCATTGTTGTCGGCGTCTTTGTCTCCTGCGTTCGGCCCCTGCGGGATTCCTCCGGACGCGCTCCCGCTGGTCGACGTGACTGGAGTCGACGTCGCGGACGAGGTGGGGGAGCTCGAGCCGCCGCCGCACCCGGCGAGCGCCAGTGCGGCAGCAAGCAACCCCACCGCCGCAAGGCGGGTCAGCTTTGAGTTTGCCTGTGTCACTGATACCTCCTGGTTTCGTGGTGCACTCAGGGCATAGGACGCTTGATCGGAGCTATACCTTTCGACGCGGCCGAAACGATGTCCTCGCCTCGAGGTTGACTCGGCCCAGCGCGCTCAGGCTTTAGCGCGGCGGGACGCCCGCGCGCGCTCGAGCAGCACCCCCTCGCGCAGACCGCCGCGACCAACCTGCAGCGCCACTCCGAACAGCTGTGCCACAGCCTCCAGCATCAGCAGTCCGGCTGGCAGGAGGCGCACCCGCTCCAGGTCGAGCGCAAATCTGCGGGCAACCTCCGTCGCCCGCTCGGCGCAAAGCAACGCAAGCGATCGGGCGAAGGCATCCGCATCCAGCAGCGGCCCGGCAATCACGCGAAGCGAGGCCGCACTCCCCCCGACGGCGACCGCCTCGAGCGGGGGTGGCACCTCAACCTCTCGAAGAGACTCTGCGACGGCCCCCCGCGCGGTCGACATCTCAGCTTCCGACGGCGGATCCGAGCGCAGGTACCGGTGCGCCAGATCGGCTGAGCCCAGCGCGACCGAGGTTGACCAGCTGACCTTGTCGGGCGCGGTGCCGATCACAAGCTCTGATGAGCCGCCGCCGACATCCGCCACGCCAAGCCGTCCTGCCGGAATGTGGCCGAGTGTCCGAGCCGCACCGACGAACGCCAGGCGTGCTTCCTCGCTCTCCGGCAGCACCTCGATCGTCAGGCCACACGAGCTCTGGATCGCCGCGACCAGGGCCGCCGCGTTCCGCGCACGCCTGAGAGAAGCGGTGGCCACGCCGAGGACCTCCTCCGCGCCGAGCGCCTGTGCCTGGCGGAGATGATCGCGCACGACGGCCGCCACCTCCTCGAGCTTCGGATCCGCGATTGCCCCGTTGCCGCGCATGCCGCGGCGGATGTGCGTAAACGCCCGATCCTGGTGCACCTCGACCAGTCGATCACCGACGCAGTCGGCGACCAGCAGCCGCGTCGTGTTCGAGCCGATGTCGATGCAAGCGCGGCGCACGGACGCCCAAACGCTACCCGAGCACGATCGCTACCGCACGGGCTCTGCGTAGCGCACCGGCTCGACCGCCTCGGGCGAGGCCGGCTCGAGCTTCGCCCGGCGACCGACCCGCGCCGGCCGCAGCACGATCCACACGATCGCGGTGACCGCCAGCGCGCCGCAGCCGGCGGTCGCCAGCGCGATGCGAGGTCCCGCAAGGGCCGCGATCGCGCCGCCTGTGACGATTCCCGCGCCGGTCATCATCGGGTATAGCGAATCGGCGAAGCTCATCACCATCGCCATCCACCGCTCCTCCGTCCGCTCCTGAAGAGTGGTTCGCGCGGCAATCGTCTCGATGCCGTTGCCGACGCCGGCGATCACCGCACCGACGATCGCCACCCCCAGGGAAGGCGCCGCAGCCATGACCAGCACGCCCGCCCCAAGGGCGAGCGCCCCAAGGGCGATCATCTCCCTGCCAGGGCGGCGGCGCCAGCGGGCATAGATCGCGCTTCCCAGGACCGCCCCTGCGCCCCACGATGACAGCAGGACCCCGTACCCGGTGGCTCCTGCGTGCAGGGTGTGCGTGGCGAACACGACCTCGACGGGGATGGTGATGGTGAAGAACAGGAGCGCGCCTGCCTGGAGGCCGAGGAGCGCGCGGATCGCGGGATGGCGTCTGACGTGCGCGAGCGCGGCTCGAACGCGCCCCGCCGTCGGCGCCCGCTCCACCGGGGGCGCAGGAAGCCGGCCGGCCGAGGCAAGAGTGACCGCGATCGCCAGGAACAGACCTGTGTTGGCAAACAGCGCCCCGGTCGCGCCGCCGGCCGCGACTACGGCTCCGCCCAGCGCAGGACCGGCCATGAAGCACACCGAAAAACAGGTGTTGATCAACGCATTGCCCTCGCGCAGGAGCCCGGGCGGCCGGGTCACGGCCGCCGTGGCGGTCCGTGCAAGCGGTCTTGCGGTCAGCGCGAAGATTCCATCGATCAGCGCAAGTGCCAAGACAACCGGCACGGGCGAGCGGGTGGCGAGCAAGCCGAGCGCTGCGAACAGCACTCCCTCGATGGCGTAGAGCGCAGGGAGCACCCGCCGCGGATGCCGCTGATCAAGCCGGGCTACGAGCAGCGGCGAGAGCAGCGCGGGCAAGAATTGGGTGCAGAGATAGAAGGCTGCGGCGCCGACCGCGCTGCCGGTCCGTCGGTAGATCAGATAGGACAGCGCCAGCGTCCCGATGCCCCAGGCCAGCTCGTTGAGGATGTAGGAGGCGAGCAGGCGCCTGTACGCGGGGAGCTCGAGAACGCGCCTCACTACGACTCCGGATATCTCGGTTGAGGTGCCAAGAGAGGTGTCTGGCCCTAAACGACAGCCGGTGATAGCCGCTTTCCCTACCTCGCCGCATCACTGGCCCACGCAGCCACTGACAGCACGCTGGCATGATCCCTAGCGTGCCGGATAAAGCTATCAGCGTCCGGGGCCTGCGGAAGTCCTATGGAGATTTCGCAGCGCTGCGAGGTATCGACTTCCAGGTACAGCGCGGCGAGGTCTTCGGGCTGCTGGGCCCCAACGGCGCCGGCAAGACCACCACCGTAGAGATCCTCGAGGGCTATCGCGACCGCACCGAAGGCGAGGTGACGGTCCTTGGCCTGGATCCCGGGGCGCGCTCCCGCGCGCTGCGCGCGCGGGTAGGGATCGTGCTCCAGAGCACCGGGCTGTACCGCCATATCAAGGTACGTGAGGCGGTCGAGCACTTCGCGGCGATGTACCCGCACCCGCGGGCGGTGTCGGAGGTGATCGCGTTGACGGGCCTCGAGGGCAAGGAGGACGCGCTTGCTCGCACCCTGTCGGGAGGCCAGCTGCGACGGCTCGACCTCGCGCTTGCGCTCATCGGTGATCCGGAGCTGATCTTCCTCGACGAGCCGACGACGGGCTTCGATCCCGCCGCCCGCCGCAATGCCTGGGAGA
>CATPBV010000260.1 GCA_955652345.1 uncultured Solirubrobacteraceae bacterium
GAGCGGGTGCTGGCAGAGCCACGAGTACAGGCTCGTGGTGCCCGCCTTGACGGCGCCGATGATCACGAAGTCGGGCAGCAGCCGGCCGCGCCCGAGTGCGCGATCGACGTGATTGCGACCGTGGTAGTACGTCCTGACCGTCGTCCTGTAGACGGGCTTCGGGAGGAGCTGGCGCAGCTTGTAGTCGAGCGCGGTGCGGCGGTTGGCCCGGGGGCGGGTGGGTCCTGTCGACTCTGGGGCCACCGTCAGAGGTGCTCCATGAGATGCTGCGCGATGACTCCGACGCCCGGTTCGTGCATCGCATCGCGGTTGCCGCGGTGCTCGCCGGGCACGGAGAACGTGCGCATTCCCTCGCTCGCGTACCGCTCCCACCCGAGCGTCGGGTCCTCGTACAGCCCCTCGCCGTAGAACGACAGGATCTCGCCCCGGTAGATGCGCGGCTCGTAGCGTCGCTCGGCCTTGGCGTGCAGCTCGAGGAAGTAGCGCTCGCGAAGCCGTTCGGGAATCGGCCGGCCGAGCGCCAGCGCAAGCCGGGTGCGAGGCTCCCACAGATCCCACATCAGTCCGGTCCACAACCGGCGCGGATCGCGGACAGCGCGCGTGAGCCGACTCCGCTGGGTTGCGCGCCTGCGGCGCCGGCGTTCGTCCTCGCTCAGCTTGGGCGCGCGCGGATGCTTGGCGAGCCAGCTGGGCTGGTTGCCGTGCCATCCCCAACGCTTGATCCAGGCGGGACTCGGGCCGTTGAAGATCGCGAGCAGCGCCACCTCTTCCCCGGCGCCCTGCAGGCGGGTGGCGATCTCGTGGGCGACGATCGCGCCGAAGCAGTAGCCGCCCAGGTACCAGGGGCCCTCCGGCCACACCTCCCGCATCTCGGACAGGTAGTGGGTGGCCATGTCCTCGACCGTCGTGAGCGGCGCAGCGCCCCCATACAGGCCGCGTGACTGAAGTGCGTAGAACGGCTGGTCCGGCCCGAGCCGCCGGGACAGCTCGGCCAGATGCAGGATCGTGCCGGCGCCCCCGTGGAAGCAGAAAAGCGGCGGGCTAGAGCCGCCTGGCTGGATCGGGACGAGCGAGGTGAAGCGCGAACTGGCCCCGTGCGACTCGATCAGGCTCGCGAGCGACTCGATCGTCGGCGCTTGGAAGATCGCGCCGAGCGGAAGCTCCGAGCCAAGCTCATGCTCGATCGCCGCGAACAGCTCCGCGGCGACGATCGAGGTCACCCCAAGGTCGAAGAAGTCATCGCGTACGCCGATCGGACTGATCTGGAGCTGGCGCTCCCAGATCTCGGTCAGCCTGCGCTCGAGCTTGGTCTGAGGCGCGACGAGTTCCCGCTCGGCGGAGCGCTCGCGGGCCGGCTCGGGCAGCGCCTTGCGGTCGACCTTGCCGTTCGGGGTCAGCGGGAACGCGTCGAGCGTCGTGACGGTCGAGGGGATCATGTATGCGGGCAGCGTCTTGCCGGCGTGCTCGCGGAGCTCGCGCGCGGGCACGGGCTCGGCCTTGGGGATCACGTACGCGGCCAGTTCCGCGTCCGCACCTGCCGCACCGCGTGCGACGACGACGGCCTCCGCCACGCCCGGATGACGGGCGAGCGCGGTCTCGATCTCGCCGAGCTCGATCCGGAAGCCGCGGACCTTGACCTGGTTGTCGATCCGCCCGAGGAACTCGATATCACCGCTGTACCGGTAGCGCGCGAGGTCCCCGGTCCGATATATCCGCCCGTCGCCGAACGGGCTTGCGACGAACCGCTCTTCGGTCAGGTCGTCCCGGCCGCGGTATCCCCGCGCGAGGCCGTCACCGCCGATCCACAGCTCGCCGGCGGCCCCGATCGGGACGGGCTGCATGCGCCGGTCGAGGATGTAGATCGTCGTGTTCGCGATCGGCCGGCCGATCGTCAGCGACTCTCCGGTCGTCGTGATCCGAGTGCAGGTCGACCAGATCGTCGTCTCGGTCGGCCCGTACATGTTCCAGAGCTCGACTCCCGAGGCGACCAGGCGGTCGGACAGCGCGACCGGCAGCGCCTCGCCTCCGCACAGCGCCTTGAGCGTGCCCTGTGGCTGCCAGCCGTGATCGAGGAGCATCCGCCAGGTCGTGGGCGTCGCCTGCATGACCGTCGCGCCGCTGTCGGCCAAGAGCTGCGACAGGGCCCGCGGATCGCTCGTGGTCTGCGCCGGCGCTACCACCAGCTCTGCCCCGGCCAGCAGCGGTAGGTACAGCTCCAGCCCGGCGATGTCGAACGACAGGGTGGTGACCGCGACGAGCAGATCGCGCTCGTGCAGGCCCGGGCGCTCGGACATCGTCGTCAGGAAGTTGACGAGCGCGCGGTGCGGGATCTGGACGCCCTTGGGCTGGCCCGTCGAGCCAGACGTGTAGATCACGTAGGCGAGCTGCTCCAGGTCGGAGCGGACGTCGGGGGCGTCGGCCGGCAGCTCGTCCAGCGCGGTCCGGTCGCGGTCGACGCAGACGACGCGCTCGCCTTCCAGCGGCAGGCTCTCGAGCAGCGACTCCTGCGTGACCACCACCGAGGCTCCCGAGCTTCGCAGCATGAACTCCTGACGCTCGGCCGGATAGGCCGGATCGACGGGCACGTACGCGGCGCCGGCCTTCAGGATCCCGAGCAGCCCGATCAGCATCTCGGCGGAGCGGGTGACCGCGATTGCGACCAGGTCCTCCGCCTCCACGCCGAGCCCGCCGAGATGGTGGGCCAGCTGGTTCGCGCGCGCATCGAGCTCCGCGTAGCTGAGAGCCACCTGCCCACAGCGGACGGCGACCGCATCGGGGGTGCGCCGCGCCTGAGCTTCGAGCAGCTCGTGCAGGCAGCTGTGCGGATACGGCGCGGTCGTCTGGTTCCAGTCCACCAGCAGCTGTTCGGTCTCCTGCCCGGTCAGGATCGGCACGAGGCTGGCCGGCGCGTCCGGTCTCGACGCCTGACTCGCCAAGGCGGTCCGGACCTGTCCGAGCAGGCGCTCGCCGGCGCCTTCATCGGCCCCGGAGCCCTCCCCATGGAGGACCAGCTCGAGGCCGGCTCCATTCCGGTGCAGCACGAGCCACAGGGGACTCTGCGCTGCCGGCGGCGGGTCACGGTCGACGGCCACCACCGCGTCGAATCTCCGACCAGCACCGCCGGGAGCGGGCGCCGCACGCTCGATCGCGTCCCGGGCCCTGATGAGCAGCTCGCCGATGCTCGGATCGTCCTGGAGGTCGAAGCGCACCGGCAGCGGCGCGGATCCGTCCGGCCCCAGGTACCCGAGCGCCAGCTCGCTGCGGTCGTAGTGGCGCTGAAGGACCACGGCCAGCGCGGCTAGGACCCTGGCGCCCGGCGCCAGGCCATCCTCGTCGATCGCCGCCGTGCGATCCGCTGAAGTCGCGATTGCGTGCACTTTAGATTGCGAAGCTGCCCCCACCCAGGCCGCTTTGTTGCCAGCCCCCAACGCGGCGTCAGCAATAGTAGAGGGTCTCCGATGCGTACGAGCCACACTCTGTCGGGCAACGAAGTTCACGTCTGGGAGAGCTCGCTCGACCGTCCCGCCCTGGTCGTGCGGCGGTTTGAAGAGCTCCTGTCCGGCGACGAGCTGGCTCGCGCCGACCGGTTCCGCTTCGAGCGTCACCGCTTGCGCTACGTGGTCGGCCGCGGTCAGCTCCGGTCGCTGCTCGCGCGCTACCTGAGGGCGCAGCCCGCCCAGCTGCGGTTCGAGTACGGCGAGTTCGAGAAACCCGCGCTCGCCTCCTCGGACGTCCATTTCAACCTCGCGCACTCCGGCGACGTCGTGCTGTTCGCGTTCACGCGCGCCGCAGAGGTGGGGATAGACGTTGAGCTCGAGGAGGCCCGTCCCCGGGACGAGCGAATCGCCGAGCGTTTCTTCTCGCCGGTCGAGGTCGCGACGCTTCGCTCCCTCCCGAGCTCGGAGCGCGCACGCGCGTTCCTTCGCTGCTGGACGCGCAAGGAGGCGTTCCTGAAGGCCCGGGGCGACGGCTTGCAGCTCGCGCTGGACACCTTTGATGTTAGTCTTGCTCCTGGGCAGCCGGTCGCGTTGACGCGAACGGAGTGGTCGAGTACGGAACCGACGGAATGGAGTCTCAGCGACCTCAGCGATGAGCGCGCCGGGTACATCGCGGCACTCGCGATGCGCACCGCGGCGCCGCCGGTCATAACGCGCCGGACGCTGACGCCCTCGGACGAACAGACATTGATGAGACAGGAGGAGCGATGAGCGCAGGGGCGAACGGACCGGGCGGTCTGCGAGGCATGCGTCGCAGGGCCGTGTCGGACGGCAAGCTCGTAGAGGTCGGACAACTGCCCGGGGCAGGCGGGCTGCCGGGCGTGGTAAAGCCGGCGCTCGACAACGTCGACCTCGCAGCCTGGTGCGCGGGCCACAAGGATGAGGTCGACGCGCTGCTCGACAAGCACGGAGCGATCCTGTTCCGCGGGTTCGGCCTGAAGGATGCCGCTGACTTCGAGAAGGTCGCATCGGCGATCGCCGGCGATCTGTTCGCCGAGTACGGCGACCTCCCGCCGGAAAGCGCCAGCGAGCGGGTGTACGGCTCCACGCCCTACCCGCCGGACAAGATGATCCTGTTCCACAACGAGAGCTCTCACCTCTCGTCCTGGCCGTTGCGGCAGTTCTTCTTCTGCGTGACGCCCGCCCCAGATCGGGGTGAGACCCCGCTGCTCGACTGCCGCACCGTGCTCGACGCGCTCGACCCCGAGCTCCGCGACGAGTTCGCCGAGAAGGGGCTGATGTACGTGCGCAACTTCTCGGAGGGCATCGATGTGCCGTGGCAGGACTTCTTCCACACCGATGATCGATCGGAGGTCGAGCGGATCTGCTCGGAGGCGGGGATGAGCTGCGAGTGGACGGAGAACGGGCTGCGCATCCGGCAGGTTGCCGAGGCCGTACGCACGCATCCGCGCACCGGCGAGCGCATCTTCTTCAATCAGATTCAGCTGCACCACGTCTCCTGCCTCGACGAGGAGACCCGCACGGCGCTGCGCCAGCTGTTCTCAGACGAGGACCTCCCGCGCAACGTGTACTTCGGCGACGGATC
>CATPBV010000261.1 GCA_955652345.1 uncultured Solirubrobacteraceae bacterium
ACCGTGGGACTCGATCGGAAGACCGGTGTCGGCTACGCCGGCGGCTATGCGGGCGAGGGTGTGGCGGCGAGCAACCTTGCGGCGAGGACGATGCGCGATCTGGTAGTGGGACGCGACAGCGAGCTCACGCGACTGCCGTGGGTGGGCACTCCGGCTCGCGCCTGGGAGCCCGAGCCGTTCCGCTTCCTGGGCGCTCGCATCATCTATTCGCTCTACAGGCTGGCCGATCGCAGCGAGCTCGCCCGCGATCGTCCGTCACCGCTCGCCCGGATCGCCGACCTCTTGTCCGGCCGCGGCAGGCTTACCGCCTAGAACCCCCGCTTCACCGCTGCGTACGGCAGCAGGAGCAGCTCCGCCAGGCCCGGGAGCGGGTCCTCGAGACTGAACACCGACTCGGTGTCGAAGCGCCGCAGCGTCCGCAGGTACTCCCGCACGTCGAGCCGCCCGCGGGCGAGCTCGAGCGCCGCGGTCGGCACGTCCGTGACGAGCCGGATCCAGGTGACGCCATCCACCGCGGTCGCACCGTCGGGACCGGGCACGCCGACCTGATCGGCGTACAACGTAAACGGGAAGTCGACGCCGGCGCGCTGACCGAGGCTGTGATAGCCCCAGGTCCGGGCATTTACGTCGAGCAGCTTGGTCTGGCCGTCGCGGCGATCGTGCTTGTATTCGAGCTCGACCAGCCCGTAGTAGCCGATCGACCGCAGGAACTGCTCCGACGGTTCGTCGAGCGCCGGGTCCGAGATCGTCTGAACGTATGTGCTCGCCCGCCCGAACTCGGGGGGATGCTGGCGCAGCCGCCGCACCGCCATGCGCGCGAGGGGACGGCCATCCTTGAAGAAGGCGCAGTACGCGAGCTGGTCCTCGCCGGAGCCCGGGATGAGCTCCTGGACCATCACCTCGCCGGCACCAACCAGCGCCATCGCCTCGCTGACGCGCGCCTTCAGCTCAGCGCGCGTGTCGGCCCGCCAAGCCTTGGCCTTGGTGGCGTAGAAGAAGTGCTCCTTGATCGCCGGCTTGATCACGAACGGCGGATCGCCGTCGATCGCGTCCGCCTCCTCCAGGCTCCGTAGCGTCCAAGTCCTCGGCACCGCAATCCCCAGCTCGGAGGCCCGCTCGTAGGTGTTGCGCTTGTCCCACGCCCACCTGATCACATCCCACTCAGGGGTCGGCACGCGGTAGCGATCCAGGAGCTCGACGCGACGCCGGGACAGGGCGGCGACGGTCTCCTCGCGGGTCGGGAAGACCACCCAGCCCTGCAGATCGTGGCGGTCCGCGAGCCCGAGCAGCGCAGCCACGGTCGCCTCCTCGGTCCGCAGGTCAGCGACGCGAACGTGGGCGCCAGTGAAACGCGACGCCCGGCTGACCGACAGCTCGTCGTCGAGCACGAGCACGTCGACCCCCCGGCGGCCGAGGCTGCGCACGATCGCGAGCCCCTGGTAGTCGCCCCCGATGACGACAGCGCCGGGGGCGCTTCCGCGCCTGCGCAGTCGGCGTCGCCCGGCGGTGCTCACGAACGCCTGGCCGGACTCAGGAGACGGCGGCCACCCGGCGCCGGCTGCCGACCGTGGCAGCGAGCGCGCGACCGGCGAACCAGCTCCCAGAGACGAATCGCATGATCGGCCCGAAGCTCCAGGCGGCGGGGGCGCCCGTCATGTGAAGGCCGGGAACAGAGCTCTCGAGGCCCCGCCCGAGGACCGGATAACCGCCGGCCCGCCGGACCTGACCAAGGAGCTCGCACGCGAGAAACGGGTAGCGAGCGATGTCCACCTCGTAGCCCGTGCCGAACATCAGATGGTCGACGGTGCGACAGCTGTCGTCGGACACCGAGACGACGAGCCCGTCCGCCTCGAGCCGAGCCTCAACCACCCGAACCCCGGTGCTGACCTTCACCTCGCCGAGGCGCACGCGCACGAAGTGCGAGCAGGCGGGGCGGATGCAGCGGGCGGCGATCCGGTCCTGGGCGCTCCGTGGCAGCAGGCCGAACAGCTCCGGCATGGACACGAGCCGGCTGTACCAGAGCGGCCCCACGTCGGTGGGGGCGTAGACGATCGGGCCAAGCGCCCCGAGGCGGTGGATCACCGCGTGACCCCGGAGCCACGCCACTCGCGGGGCTCGAACCAGCACCTCGACACTCGCCGCTCCGCGCTCGGTCATGAGCGCCGCGCACTCGAGCGCGCTCTGGCCGCCCCCTACGACCAGCACTCGGCGTCCGCGGAACTTGGCCAAGTCGCGATGGTGGCCGGTGTGGGAGACGCGGCTGACCGGGAGATCCTCGAATCCGGCCGGCCAGTTGGCGAACGGCGCGATGCCCGCAGCGACGACGACTCGCCGGGCGGTCAGCCAGTTGCCGTCCTCGCATTGCAGCGAGAACCCACCAGTCGCTCGCTCGACGCGAGCGACCATGCGCGTATCGACGTCCGGGACCGCACTGCGCTGCACCCAAGCTGCGTACTCCCTGAAGTTCTCGAGCGGCACCGGATGCTCGATAGGCTGCCCGGTCTCCTTGCGGTGTGCCGCCAGCGAGTATGGTCCGGCTGCCTCGATCATGTTCGTAGCGCGCAGGTTTGAGCGGAGCTTCATGCCCTCCGGCATCGCCCGCCAGAACGACATCGGCTCGCCGAACACGTGCGCGCTCACGCCCGCACGGCGCAGATGCACCGCGGCGGCGAGACCGTGGGGCCCCGCGCCGAGCACCGCCACCTCGAGATCTGGCCTCACGGCCCTTCGAGGTGCCTCAGCGACGGCCGCGCACCCGCTCAGCTCCATGGCGCTTCGGTCGCGAAGTCGACACGCGCCTCAGGCGCAGCCGGCCCAATGACCCGCCACTCCCCGTCGGTTCGCTCGATCTGGGACGCAGCGCGCCGCCTCCACCACGAGCTGACGTCGCGCGGGAGCGCCTTCCATGCCCGCGGTTCGTCCGCATAGCGACGCACGAACCGCTCGTATGAGACCAGGATCCGCTCGTCGACGAAGTAGTCGGGATGAGTCACGATCAAGGCCATTCCGCCCCGCTCGCGGAGGAACTCGGCTTTCTCGATCCACATCCGCTCATCCTTCTCATCCAGGATCACGAACAGGTTGTGGTCGTGGGGCATCGTGATCGGGAGCTCGACCATTCCCTGGTTGAAGAACGGAAGCCAGGTGCAGCAACCGCCGCTCTGGGGCTCGTAGGGGTCGGTGTCAGGATACGAAGAGTCGTAGTCAAACCCAAGCAACGGCATCCAGTCCCAGTTGCGATGGGAGGCGGGCGAGCGGAACCCGACCGCGTTCCACCGTCGGGCGGCCTCGTGCATCCCCGGGAGCCGCTTGTGCAAACGCGACAGCGAGACCAGGTCGCGCCCGTCGTGGCGGAGGCCGTGCACGCCGATCTCGAATCCGTCGTCGCGCAGATTGCGCACCAGACTCTCCCCGACCTCGTACCGGCGGGGCACGAAGTTCCACGAGGAGCGGAGGCCGAGCGCGCGCTCGAGCTCGAGGATAGGCCGCATTCCCTCGAGCCCCTCTGCCGTCTCGACGTCATGAGTCAGCACGAGCGCCCAATCGTGGCCGTCGGGCCAGGGCGCGATGAACGGGACCGGCTCGCCCGCGACCCTGGCGAGCAGGCCGAGGAACAGGTCGAAGAAGTCGTGCAGCGCAGTCTCGGCCGGCCACCTCGGGAACGCGATCCGTTCCTGGACGCGTGAGTACCGCCGGCGAAGCCAGATCTGCGCGCCGCGCGGCAACAGCCGGCGCACGCGGTAGTAGCCCCGGACGAGCGCCTTGTGAAACTCGCCGCGGCCGCCCCCTCCGATCAAGTCGACGTAGCGCTCGCTCCAGTAGCTGTGGCAGACCTCGTCCGGATCGAACGGCAGGAACACGCTGCCGTCGCGCGCCTGCCAGATCGAGCCACGCGCCTCGCCGTCTGGGCCCCGCACGTCGGTGATCGGCGTCCAGCCTCGGTTCTCGCCGGCGAGCAGCTCCTCCGCCCGCGAGTTGGCGATCACCGTCGCGAACACTGGGATCCGGCCGCTCGGACCCGCCGCGATGATGGCCGGCGCGGGCTGTTCAGGCAGCGACCGCGGCCACAGCAGCTCGGCTCCCCGCGGGGAGGTGATACTCGCGAGCGCTCCTCTCTCGGGCTCGCCTGTCACTCGGTAGGGAATCCGGAAATGATCGACGATCCGAACGGCGCGGGACGCGTCGAACATTGCGGAGCGAGTTACGTGCAGGCCGTCGGCATCCGCCGCGTCGGGCACAATCGCACTGGTCTGCCCGACGACATGCACAATGCCCCTCCCTGCTAGACGTGATTGGTCAACCAAACGGCGCATGGCCGCTTCCCCTACCCGGTCGCGACCGGATCCAAGAATACCGCAGATTTGAGAGCTGTTGCGATGGCGGAGCGGAGCGCAACTTGCCGGATTTCGGCGAGTAGATCGACATCGTTCGGTGAGACGAGGCGATCGCTAAAGGACCCCGCATCGCTTGTCGATGCAGTACCCCGCGGCACCACGACTCAGATGGGGGCGCACGAGACCCCGTGGTGCCGCGATCTTTCTCTGCCCAGGAAGCTTGTGGGAAGATGGCCGGGTGAGGGCGATCGCCTCGACCGTGGCCCGGCTGCCCGCGACCGCCGCCGACAGGTTTGGCTCCGAAGTGGCCGCGCGCTACAAGCTCGACGGTGAGTGGCGAGAGGTCACCTACTCGGACACCGCTACCGCAATCGCAGAGATCGCCGCCGGCCTGATCGAGTTCGGGGTGCGGCCCGGCGATCGGATCAGCATCCTCGCCGACACCCGCCTCGAGTGGACGCTCACCAGCTACGCGATCTCGTCCGCGGGTGCGGTGGTCGTCCCGATCTACCCCACCAGCTCCCCGCAGGAGTGCCGGTGGGTGCTGTCGGACTCCGGAGCGCGGATGGTGGTGTGCGAGAACGAGGCCCAGCGCCGGAAGATCGAGGAGGTGAGCGAAGATCTCCCGGAGCTCGAGCACGTGATCGGCATCGAGAAAGACGGCGGCGAGCCGACCCTCGAGGAGCTGCGCGCTCGGGGGAAGGAGCGCGGCACCGCGGCCGTCGCCGAGCGGAGCGCGGCGGTGGCCGCGGAGGAGCCCTACACGATCATCTATACGTCGGGCACCACGGGCCCTCCCAAGGGCGTGGTGCTGACGCACGCGAACGCGATGTCGGTGTGCGCGATGGTGCAGGAGCTCGCGATCATCAAGCCCGGAGAGAAGACCTACCTGTACCTCCCGCTCGCCCATGCGTTCGCGCTGAGCGCCCAGTTGGCGTCCTACGGCGAGGGAACGGCGCTCATCTACTACGGGGGCGACAGCAAGCAGATCATCCCCGAGATCATCGAGACCCAGCCCACGTACCTGCCGTCCGTGCCCCGGGTATTCGAGAAGCTCTACGCGATGGGCGAGGCGGCGGTCGAGGAGGCGGGAGCCGAGGAGCGTGAGCGATTGCGCCGAGCGGTGGCCCTCGGCGTCGAGGTCCGTAGCCGTCGCCAGCGGGGCGAGGCTGTCCCGGAGGAGCTCGAGCGCGCCTTTGAGGAGGCTGACGCGGCCATCTTCGCGCGCGTCCGCCAGCTGTTCGGGGGTCAAGTCCGCCAGGCGATCAGTGGCGCCGCGCCAATCGCACCCGAGATCCTCGAGTTCTTCTACGCGGCCGGAGTGCCGGTGCTCGAGGGTTGGGGAATGACCGAGACGACCGCGGTCGGCACGGTGGCGACGCTCGAGCACTTCAAGTTCGGGACGGTCGGGCGCCCGCTGCCGGGGATCGAGATCCGCATCGCCCCGGAGGATGGCGAGATCCTGGTTCGCGGCCCCAACATCTTCAAGGAGTACTGGCGAAACCCCGAGGCGACCGCGGCGACGCTGATCGATGGCTGGCTGCACACCGGGGACATCGGAGAGCTGGACGACGAGGGCTACCTGCGGATCACCGGCCGCAAGAAGGACATCATCATCACAGCGGGTGGCAAGAACTTGACGCCGGCAAACCTCGAGAACGACCTCAAGCAATCGCGGTACATCTCCCAGGCGGTCATGTACGGAGACCGGCGCCCCTATCCGGTCGCGCTGATCACGCTCGACCCCGACGAGATCCTGCCCTGGGCGGCGATCCAGGGGCTCCCCGCCGACGTCGGCTCGCTGGCGCGGCACGCAGCTGTCAACGAGCTGGTCCAGCGCGAGCTCGATCGCGCCAACTCGAACTACGCCCAGGTCGAGCAGATCAAGAAGTTCGCGATTCTCGACCACGACCTGTCCATTGACGGTGGGGAGCTCACGCCGACGCTGAAGGTCAAGCGCCCGGTGATCCACGACCGCTACGCGGACGTGTTCGACTCGCTGTACAGCTGATCAGCTTGCGGGGCTCGGGGTCGCCGCCGTGGGCTACGTTGGCCGCAGTGCTGTGGGCATCGCTCGCGGTCGCGGCGTGTAGCAGCCACCACTCCGCGAGGAAGCCTGTCAGCGGTGCTGCCGTGTTCGCAGCGCAGTGCAGCGGCTGCCATTCGTTGATTGGAAACGAGTCCCTGCGCCGCCAGGGAGGCGACCTGGTGCACTTCAGGATGACCGCCTCACAGCTGCTCCAGTTCGCTCGCGAGATGCCCACTCGCCGGGTGCTCAGCAACCTGGAACTGGCGGCGGTCGTGGCGTACGTGCACGCGGCGCAGGGCAATCGCTAGTCATGCGAGCCCGCGAGCGACTAGTGGCTCAGGACCGCTTCGGTTTCGTCGTGCGGCCGCCGGCGGCGGTCGGCCCGCCACCTGCCGCGGTCGAGCCACCACCCGCTGCCGCCGGGCCACCACCCGCTGCCGTCGGGCCGCCACCGGCTGCGGTCGGGCCATTACCCGCTGCAACCTCGGCCTCATTGCCACCGACACCTACGGCAACACCGCCACGAGCGTGAGCGGCCAGGTTCCGGTGACGTTCAGCGGGGCTCACAGCATCGGCCCCAACAATCCGACCGTCACGAGCAGATCGGGAGTCGCGAATCAGTTCGGAACAGCCACCATGCTGAGCTTCAACAACGGTGTGTCCACCGTGTCGGGCTCGAACAACGGCGTGATGACGCTCTACAAGGTCGAGACGGTCCCGATCACAGCCACGGCCGGCACAGCGACCAGCAATGCCGTGTCAGTGACGGTCTCGCCGGCGAGTGCTCACGGCTTCTCGATCGCCGCCGCCACGACCACCCCGGCAGCGGGCGCCCAGGACAACTTGACGATCACCGCACTTGACACGTACGGGAACACCGCCAGCGGCTATACCGGCTCTCACGGCATCACGTTCGCCGGCGCCAACTCGATCGGCGCCAACAACCCGACTGTCACGAACAGTTCGGGCACCGCCATCGCCTTCGGTGGATCGATTTCACTGGGTTTCGCGAGCGGCGTGGCAAGCGTATTCGGCACAAGCAACGGCGCGATGAAGCTGTACAAGGCGGAGACCGCGTCGATCACGGCCACCGACGGAACGATCAACAGCGGCGCCGGTTTGTCGGTGACGGTCAGTCCGCTCAGTGCGAGTGCGCTTTCCCTGTCCGCCGCCTCGACCACTCCGACTGCTGGCGCCGCGGACAACCTGACGACTAAGGCCGTTGACCCCTATGGAAACACTGCGACGACCTACACGGGGACACACCAGGTGACTTTCGGGGGTCCACATGGGATCGGAGCTAATCAGCCGACCGTGACGAACCAGGGGGGCGGGACAGTTCAGTTCGGGGCCCCGGTGGCGCTGACATTCACGAGCGGAGTCGCTTCCGTGTCGGGAACCCAAAATGGCGTGATGAAGCTATATAAGGCG
>CATPBV010000262.1 GCA_955652345.1 uncultured Solirubrobacteraceae bacterium
CATCACCTGGGTCGCCGATCACCGCAAGCATCACGCCTACACCGACCAGGACGGAGACCCCCACTCACCGCATTTGAGCGGGCCTGGCTTCTGGGGCGGCGTCAAGGGTCTGTGGCACGCCCACATCGGCTGGCTGTTCGAGACGGTCGGAACAGCGGACAAGGAGCGTTTCGCCGCCGATCTCATCAAGGACCGGGCACTCCGCTCAATCGAGAAGCTGTTCTGGCTGTGGGCCACGCTCAGCTTCGTGATCCCGTTCGTGCTGGGGTGGATCGTTGGCGGCGGGCTCGGCACCGCTCTGACCGCGGTTCTGTGGGGCGGGTTCGTGCGCGTCTTCCTGCTGCACCACGTCACCTGGTCGATCAACTCGGTTTGCCACTTCTTCGGGCGCCGGCGCTTCAACGTCGACGATGAATCCCGCAACGTGTTCTGGCTGGCGCCGCTGTCGATGGGCGAGGCGTGGCACCACAACCACCATGCGTTCCCGACCTCCGCATTCCACGGCCTGCGCGTGTGGGAGCGGATCGCCGACCCCACCGGACTGATGATCGCGCTGCTCGAGAAGCTCGGGATCGTCTGGAACGTCAAGCGCGTGAGCCCCGAGCGCCAGCGCGCGATGATGCTTTCCCGCCAGCCGCGCGACGCCGCCCCGGCGCCGATCAGCTGACGGCCAGTCGAGCCTAGCTCGCTTCCAGCGGGGCCAACGTCAGCCCGGCGTCGTCGAGCCGCTGCCAGTAGCCCTCCGCGTCGTCGCGGGCCCCGCTCCACACGATCGCGCAGCCGCTGCGGTGAATCCGATCCGCGAACCGGTAGCCCTCGGCCAGGGTGATCCCCGGGATCACCTCCGCGAGAGTCTCAGCGACGTGGTCGAAAGTGTTGAAGTCATCGTTCAGCACGACGACTCGCCATAGCCCTGAAACCCCGCTCCCGGGTCCCGCTACCCGGGGCAGCTCCACCGTTAGCGACACACCGACAGGATACCCATTAGGGCCCGCTCGCCACGGCTTCGGCGCGCTTTCGCCAGTACCGCGCGAGCCCCGCGTACAGCTGCTCCGGCGGTGCCGCCTGGAGGTACGCGGCGACCAGCTCCGGATCGGCGCCAAGCTCGATCTCGTGCGTTATGTGGGCGGCGAACGCATCAGCATCCTGCTCTCGCGCGAGCGCCGCCCAGTCGTCCAGACGGCGGCCGAGCTCGCGGAGCTGGGCCTCGACGTCGGTGCTTTCACCGAAGTGGGTCATCGCGAGACGGTCAGGAGCCCAAGCGGCGACCCGCTCGAGCGACTCGTGCCAGGCGGCGAGATCGATGTCGGGCGGGGGCGTCGGCGGGATCGTCAGCGACGAGGCCGCAATCCGGACTCCTGCGACGTCTCCCACGAACGCCGTCCCGGCGTGGAGGAAGGAGACGTGATGAGAGGCGTGACCGGGTGTGTAGGCCACCTCGAAGCCGCCGTCCAGCCGCTCGCCCCCGCGCAGCTCGCACACGTTGCGCTCGGGCACCGGGAGCATCTCCCCCCACAGCCGGTCCATATCCTCGCCGTACAGTCGGCGTGCGCTGTCGAGCAGCCGCGAAGGCTCGATCAGATGCGCGGCGCCGAGCTCGTGCACGTAGACGCGAAGCTCCGGCCAGCGCTCGACGAGCGATCCGGTCGCACCGGCGTGGTCGAGGTGGATGTGGGTCAGAAGCAGCGCGCGGGGACGGGCACCCGCGAGCGCTTCCAGCAGTGTCGGCAGGCACGAGCTCGGGCCCGGGTCGATCAGGACATCGCCGACCTGCCAGCAGCCGATCACCCGCGGTCTCGAGAGGTGCATCACGTCGATCACTCGCACGGCCCTGACCTTACCCAACCCGATTCATACAATCCGGCACATGCCGGAGCGGCCACCTGCCCGCCTACCGGAGCGCGACCGTCCGTGGCTGATGCGCACCTACGCGGGCCATTCGGACGCCAGGCGCTCGAACGAGCTGTATCGGCGCAATCTGGACAAGGGGCAGACAGGACTGTCCGTCGCGTTCGACCTGCCCACCCAGACCGGCTATGACCCCGATCACGAGCTCGCGCGGGGCGAGGTCGGCAAGGTCGGCGTCTCGATCGCCCACCGCGGCGACATGCGGACGCTGCTCGAGGGCATCCCGCTCGACCAGATGAACACCTCGATGACGATCAACGCCACCGCCCCGTGGCTACTGGCGCTGTACGTGGTCGTCGCGGAGGAGCAGGGCATCGCTTCAGAAAGCCTTCAGGGGACCACGCAGAACGACATCCTCAAGGAGTACCTGAGCCGTGGGACGTACGCGTTCCCACCGGGGCCGAGCATGCGCCTGGTCGCGGACACGATCGCCTACGCGGTGACGCAGATTCCGCGGTGGAACCCGATCAACATCTGCTCCTATCACCTGCAGGAGGCGGGCGCCACCCCGGTGCAGGAGATCGCCTTCGCGATGAGCAACGCGATCGCCGTGCTCGACGAGGTGAGGCGCCGAGTCCCGGAGGACGCGATCGGAAGTGTCTTCGGGAGGATCTCGTTCTTCGTCAATGCGGGCGTGCGGTTCATCGAGGAGCACGCGAAGCTGCGCGCGATGGCGCAGCTCTGGGACGACCTGGGTCGGGAGCGCTACGGCGTCCAGGATGAGCGGCAGCGCCGGTTCCGCTACGGCGTGCAGGTCAACTCGCTGGGCCTCACCGAAGCGCAACCGGAGAACAACGCCTACCGGATCGCGCTCGAGACGCTTGCGGTGCTGTTGGGCCGGGACGCCCGCGCCCGCGCGATCCAGCTTCCGGCGTGGAACGAGGCGCTTGGTCTGCCCCGCGCGTGGGATCAGCAGTGGTCGCTGCGCCTCCAGCAGATCCTCGCCTACGAGACCGACCTGCTCGAGTACCCAGATATCTTCGAGGGCTCGAAGGTGATGGAGGGGCTGGTCGCGGAGCTTGTGGAGGGGGCCCGCGAGGAGATGGCTCGGATTGCGGAGATTGGCGGCGCGGTCGAAGCGGTCGACTACATGAAGGCGGCGCTCGTCGAGTCCCACCGCGAGCGGCTGCGCCGGATCGAGTCCGGTGAGCTGACGGTGGTCGGGGTGAACCGGTTCGATTCGACTGAGCCCTCCCCGCTCACGCGGGACTCCGACGGCGGGATCCTGCTCGTGGATCCGGAGGTCGAGGCGGAGCAGCGGGAGGCGCTGGAGCGCTGGCGCTCGGAGCGCGACCAGGGTGCGGTCGATGGAGCTCTGGCCGAGCTTGCGCGCGCGGCCGCGGACGAGGACGCGAACATCATGCCCGCGACGATCGCCGCGGCGCGCGCGGGAGCAACCACCGGCGAGTGGGCGCAGACCCTGCGGGACGCGTTCGGCGAGTATCGCGCTCCCACCGGGGTCGGTGAGGCCGCCGCCGTATCGAGCGCCGGGGTCGCCGAGCTACGCGAGGAGGTTGAGCGGGTGAGCGACGCGCTGGGACGGCGGCTGAAGCTGCTCGTCGGCAAGCCGGGACTCGACGGTCACTCGAATGGCGCCGAGCAGATTGCGGTCCGGGCGCGTGACGCTGGCATGGATGTCGTCTACGAGGGGATCCGCCTCACCCCATTGCAGATCGCGACGTCGGCTGCGCAGGAGGGGGTGCACGTGGTTGGCCTCTCGATCCTGTCCGGATCGCATCGCGAGCTGATCCCGTCGGTACTCGACGCGCTCCGTGCGGCGGGAGCGGGCGATGTCCCCGTCGTCGTCGGCGGGATCATCCCGGAGAGCGATGAGGCCGCCTTGCGCGAAGCGGGAGTCGCCGCTGTCTACACGCCCAAGGATTGGGACCTCAACCGGATGATCGCCGACATCATCACGTTGGTCGGCGAGCGCAACGGCGTGCAGCGCGGCGCGAGCGCCAGTTGACGGACGCGGATTTGGACGGCCGCGAGCTCGGGACCCGGCTGCACGAGCGCGACACGAACGCCGCCGCGGCCGCGCTGAACCTGCTCGAGAGCCGCGCGCCGGCAGCGCGCGAGCAGGCCCGGGAGCTGCTCGCGGTGGTCTCTTCGGCGTCCCTTGATGGCGAGTCGCCCGCGCACATCGTCGGCGTCACCGGACCGCCGGGGGTGGGAAAGTCCACGCTGCTGTCGCGGCTGATCGCGAGGTGGCGGGCTGCGGGCCGCTCCGTCGCGGTGCTCGCGGTCGACCCGAGCTCGCGCAGGTCCGGCGGCTCGCTGCTCGGAGACAGGGCGCGGATCGAGATCGATCCCGGCGACCCGCTCGTGTTCGTCAGGTCGACGGCGGCTGGAGCGCGACTTGGCGGGCTTGCCCCGGCGACCCGCGCCGCCGCCGGAGCGCTGGCCGCCGCGTTCGATGTGGTGGTGATCGAGACCGTCGGCGTCGGGCAGTCCGAGACGGAGGTGGCCGATGTCGCGGACACGGTCGCGGTAGTGATCCAGCCGGGAGCCGGCGACGTGCTCCAGTACCTCAAGGCGGGGATCATGGAGGTACCCGACGTGCTGACGGTCACCAAGGCTGACCTGGGGCGCCTCGCGGCGCGCACTGCGGCCGACGTGCGAGCCGCGCTCGGTGCGCTCGGCCGCGGCGACGTGCCGGTGCTCGCGGTGTCCTCGATCGCGCCGCCGACCGGGATCGACGAGCTCGTGGATGCGCTGGATGCGCACCGGGCGAGCATCGACCTCCCCGCGCGGCGCCTGCGCGCGCGGCGCCGGCAAGCCCTTGCGGACTTCGTGGACGAGTACGGCGAGCGGGGCTTGCGGGCGCTCGGGGGTCGCCGCGAGGCCGAGCTGTGGCTGGGCGACCAGGACCCGGCGGCCCGCGCGCCGGAGCTGTCGTCGATGCTCGCCGAGCGCGCCGGGGTCGGCTGATCTCATAATCCCGCCGATGCGCAAGACAGCGCGCCCTCGGGGCGCCACCGGCAAGGTGGTGCTGCCTGCCGACCCGATCGTCGAAGGGCCCACTGCGCTGCGACCGTGGCGGGAGAGCGACATCCCCGCCCTCGTGGTGGCCTGCCAGGACCGCGAGATCGGACGCTGGACGAGCGTGCCGTACCCCTATGGCGACTCGGATGCGCGGTCATTCATGCTCGCGCGCTTCGACGCGGTGCTGGCAGCGACCGCCGCGCCGTTTGCGATCGTCAGCGCCGAGGATCCGGCGGTTCTGCTCGGCTCGGTCTCGCTGATGCGGTTCGTCTGGAGGCACGCGCGCGGCGAGGTCGGCTACTGGCTGGCGCCCCCAGCTCGCGGCAGCGGCCACGCGACGCGCGCCGTCCTTGCCGCCTGCCGCTGGGGGTTCGAGGCGCTCGGGCTCGAGCGGATCGATCTGCTCGCATCGGTCGATAACCCAGCCTCGCAGCGAGTAGCCGAGCGCTCCGGTTTCACGCGGGATGCGGTGCTCCGCTCCTACCTCCGCGGCAAGGAGGGTCGGCAGGACATGGTCGCGTTCGGGCTGCTGCGAGGCTAGGCTCAATGATCCGGAGCACTGCCGATGAAGGAGAGCTAGCCATGTTCGAGATCGTCCGCCGCTACTCGCACGCTCGCCGGCTCGCGCTTACGGCCGCCTTCGCGGTCTTGTCGCTGTCGGCGGCCGCCCCTGCCGCGCATGCCACCTTCCGCGGACATGGCTCGAGGATCGCCTGGGCATACGCGGCGTACGACCCCAACTACCACTTCAGCCCTGACTACGGGATCCGGAGCGTGGGAGCCAACGGCAGGGCGGGCCGCACGCTCGCCTTGTGCAACTCCAACGCCGCCGGAGGCGGAGGGCCGGCAGTCTGCCCGCAGTGGGCACACGTCTCCTACTCCCCGAACGGGCGGCGGCTGGTGTGGGCGGTGACACCCTTGGGGGGCGGTTCCCATCTCGTCCTTGCGAAGGCCAACGGCTCCGGTCGGGTCGCGATCGCCCACCCGGGCGAGAGCGACTCGGAGCCGAGCTTCTCGCCTAATGGCAAGCGGCTCGTGTACGTCCGGGCGCTGTCGGGCACGTCCTCGGAACAGATCGTGACCAGCGACCTCTCGGGCGGGAACGTCCACGTCCTGGTGACACTCACGAGCGTCGATACAGCCGTCGGCGTCGATCCCGCGTGGTCTCCCAACGGCCGCGAGATCCTTTACACGAATGGCCATTCGCTGTGGGTGGTCGGGGTGGGTGGCCACGGCGCGCGTCAGCTGATCTCGGGCGCAGAGCGAGGCGACTGGTCGCCGTCCGGGCGGCAGATCGTCTACATCGCTCATTCCAGCGGGCTGATCCACTTGGCGCCGTCGAACGGCATGGGACGGCGGCTGCTCCACTTCTCGCTGCCGGGTGGGTTCGGCCTCCCCCACTCCGCCGAGTATGCGGTGTTCTCGCCGGACGGCACGCGGATCGCGTTCGCCGGCGTGGACCAGTCCGCGGATCCGACGATCTACGTGGTGTCCGTGCGCGGGGGGCACGCGCGGACCGTGGACAACTACTACACCGGCGACGAAGGCGCCCCGACAGGCTTCGGTACGGTTGGGCTGTCCTGGCAGCCCTGAGGAGATCAGCTCCTGACCAGCGCCTGGAATCCCGGGTCGTCGCGCAGCGATTCGAAGTCTTCGTCCTCCCGCGCCCATTCAGCGATCTCGGCTCGCAGCCTGACGGCGGTGCGCAGCGACTCGACCGCTTGCTCGGGGCGACCGCGACGAGCTTCGACGCACGCGACGTTGTAGTGGAGCGAGCCCGCGTCCGGGCGGGCCTTCAGTCCCTCTTCCAGGATCGCTCGGGCGCGATCTGGATCGCTGGCCAAATACTGTGAGGCGAGGAACTGCCACTCCCAGGCGGAGGGCTCGAAAGTCGGCGGTCCGCCGAAGCTGAGCACCGTCGTGCCCGCCTCTTCGGCGACGGCGTGACGGTGCGAGTTCGGGTCTGGCACGAACACGTACGTCCCAGGCGGAGCGTCGTAGGACTGGCCATCGATCGTGAACGTCGCTCGCCCGGCGTGGACGAAGTACAGCTCCTGCTGGTCGTCCGGCTCCTCCTGGTGCGGCTCGACGACGTCGTCCCCGGCTGCGGCCGCGGTATACGCGTTGCAGCCGAAGGCCCGGATCCCGAGTGTCCGCCGCACGGGTCGCCAGGTCAGCGTCGCTGGCCCCGGGATCGAGTCGAGCTCGTCGATGTGAACGACCTTCGGCTCCTCGGGCATCTGCCCGATGGGTATCACAGCGGCCGCAGCGAAGCGATCCGCCACCCCTGGGGGGTGTCGATCAGCACGATCGTCTCGAGCGAGGCCCGCTGCCCGGCGGCCATGCTGAGCGTGATCACCGAGGCGGTGCTCCCGTTGACGGTGACAGCGCCGATGCTGATCGCCGGGTTGCGCACGCCGGTGAATGCGATCCGCATCGCCCGCTCACAGGTGATCCCGTAAGCCCGCAGCCGCATCACCAGCGAGGGCGCTAGAACGTCGTCGCAGATGCGTCTGTAGTGATGCGAGGCGGCTGACTGCCCGAGCTCCAGGACCTTTGCCTTCACCTGATCCTTGGCGCTCGAGCCGCAAGCGGCAAGCGACAGGGCGGTGGCGCCGGCGAGCAGGTATCTGAGGACCCGAGCGATAACTCGGCAATCAATCACAGCTCGCCGGACGAGTAGCCTTGTGGCATGGAGTTCGAGCCTCTTCGCGACGGCCACGGCCGCCTGATCGGCGACCTCCGAGTATCGGTTACGGACCGCTGCAACTTCCGCTGCCAGTACTGCATGCCCGCAGAAGGTCTGCCCTGGCTCGAGCGCGCAGAGATCCTGAGCTTCGAGGAGATCGCTCGGCTCGTCGGGCTGTTCGCAGCGATGGGAGTTGCCGACGTCCGCCTCACGGGCGGCGAGCCGCTGGTCAGGCGTGACTTTCCGAGGCTGGCGGCGATGCTGTCGCAGATCGAAGCGGTGCGCGACCTGTCGGTGACGACAAACGGGTACCTGCTCGAGCGCGACGCCCAGGCGCTCGTAGAGGCCGGAATCAACCGCTTCAACGTCTCGGTCGACTCGCTTCAGCGCGATCGCTTCTTCGAGCTCACACGACGAGACGCGCTGCCCCAGGTACTTCGGGGGCTCGACGTGCTCGCTCGCTTCCCCGAGGCCCACCCGATCAAGATCAACGCGGTCGCGATCCGCGGGTTCACCGAGGACGAGGTGCTCCCGTTCGCCGAGTTCGCACGGCGGACCCCGTACCAGGTCCGCTTCATCGAGTTCATGCCGCTCGACGCCGACCACGCCTGGACGCCCGACCAGGTGCTGACCGGAGCCGAGATCCGCGCCGCGATCAACGCGGTCCATCCGCTCGAGCCGGAGCCCCGCGAGCCGCACGCCACCGCGCGCATCTACCGCTTCGCCGATGGCCGCGGGAAGATCGGATTCATCGACCCCGTATCCGAGCCGTTCTGCGCCGACTGCAACCGGATCCGCCTGACCGCCGATGGACGGCTGCGCACCTGCCTGTTCTCGCTGAACGAGACCGACCTCCGTGGTCCGATCCGCGCCGGCGCCGACGACCGCGAGCTCGAGGCGATCATCCGCGACGCCGTGTGGCGCAAGGAGCTCAAACACCACGTCGGCGAGCCCGGCTTCATCCAGCCCGCACGGACGATGTCGGCGATCGGCGGCTGAGGCCTCAGCAGTTAATCCGTTCGCAATCGTTGCGGACGATCATTGAGCCCAAATGGCCTTGCTCCTGCTGTTCGCCCTGATCGCCGGCGCCGGCACGGCAATTACGCCGTGTGTGCTGCCGGTTCTGCCGGCGCTCCTGTCCGCGAGCGCGGTCGGGGGCCGGCGCAGGCCGCTCGGAATCGTGGTGGGGCTGGCCGGCACGTTCACGATCGCGATCGTCGCGCTGGCGCAGCTGGTCAAGGGCGTCGGCCTGGCGAGCAGCGCGGCGCGAGATGCTGCGATCGTCGTGTTGATCGCGTTCGGGGTGGTGCTGCTGATCCCCGATCTTGCGGCAAGGATCCAGGCGCCGCTGTCGCGGCTCGCGCGGTTCGGCCCCAAGACCCGCGGCTCCGGCTTCTGGTCAGGTCTCGGCGTCGGCGCCGCGCTGGGGTTCGTGTGTGCCCCGTGCGCCGGTCCGATCCTCGCCGCAGTGACATCGGTGAGCGCCTCGAGCGGCGCCTCGCCGAGGATCGTCGCGGTCGCGCTCGCCTACTCCGCCGGGCTAGCCGCCGTGCTGCTGCTCTACGGGCTTGGAGGCAGGTTCGTGATCGAGCGCCTGCGGCGGTCGCTCCGCGGTCACGTGGTGGAGCGCGCGCTCGGCGTGGTGCTGCTTCTGACGGGAATCGCGATGGCGGCCAACCTGGACGTTCGCTTCGAGGAGGCCCTGGCGAAAGACACCAGCCTCCCCGCGTTCCTCGTCGACCCCACCCGCTCGCTCGAGACCTCGAGCGCAGTGCAGAACCGACTGGCGTCGCTGCAGCCGCAGTCGCCGTTCGCGGTGCGCCAACAGGAGGCGTCGGTGACGCCCGTGGCATCTCAGGCGGGCGTCTCGATTCCGGGGGTCAAAACGCCGTCGCTGCCGGATCTCGGGAGCGCCCCGGAGTTCACGGGCACCCAGAGGTGGTTCAACACTCCTGGCGGACAGCCGCTATCGCTTGGCGGACTCCGCGGCCACGTCGTGCTCGTCGACTTCTGGACCTACACGTGCATCAACTGCATCCGGACGCTCCCGTTCCTGAAGGGCCTGTACGCGACCTACCACCCGTACGGGTTCGACGTGATCGGCGTGGAGACGCCCGAGTTCACATTCGAGCAGGACGCCGGCAACGTCCAGCAGGCGATCCAGGCCGACGGGCTCAGATACCCGGTCGTCCAGGACAACCAGTACGGCACCTGGAACGCGTACAACAACCAGTACTGGCCCGCCGAGTACCTGATCGACGCGCAGGGGCACGTCCGCCACACCCAGTTCGGCGAAGGCGACTACAAGAAGAGCGAGGCCGCGGTCCGCGCGCTCCTCTACCAGGCGGGGGCGCGGACGCTGCCGCCGCCGATGTCGGCGCACGCGGTCATCCCGTCAGCCAATCTTGGAACCCCCGAGACCTACCTCAACGCCGATCGCGCGCAGGGGTTCGCCCAGCCGCTGCAAGCGGGCGTGCACTTCTATCCGGGCGTGATCTATGCCCATCCGAACGAGTTTGCGCTGCACGGGACGTGGAGCGTCAGCTCCCAGTCGTCCACGCCGGTGTCCTCCGGGGCCACGATCGTGGCGGGATTCCAGGCGGCCAACGTCTACCTCGTACTGACATCGGCGAACAACGTCCCGCGGTCTGTCAGGGTGCTGCTCGACGGGCATCCGATCTCTGCCTCAGCGGCGGGCTCCGACGTGCATGGTGCGACCGTCACCGTGCAGGGCCAGCGGCTCTACTCGCTGGTTTCGCTGCCGAGCGACCAGTTCCACTCCCTCACCGTCGAGGTGCCGCCGGGCGTGAGCGCCTACAGCTTCACCTTTGGGTAGCGCCGGCGGTCGAGCATCGCAGCGGCCTGCAGCAGGTCGTCAGGGGTGTTGACGTTGAACAGGACCTCCGGATCGCCGACCTGCAGGATGCGCGGCGCAAGCGCCGCGATCGCCTCCTGGACGCGGACCTCGGGCCCGATCTCCGTCTTGCCGAGCAGCTCCAGCACATCGGGCTGATAGCGGCCGAGCAGGGGCTGCATCAGCGCGCCGCTGGCGGCGATGATCGCGGGCGCACCCTCTAGCTCGGCCTCCACGAGCGCATGGACCACCTCCTCGGTCACGAACGGCAGATCGGCCGCACAGATCAGCACCGGCCGCCCGCCGGCTAGCCCGATCGCGCCGACGATTCCGACGAGCGGGTGGTGGGTGGCCTGAGTCTCGACCCAAACGGTCACGCCCGGCAGGCTGGGGAGCTCGGTGTCGGACTTGGCGATCACCACAACCTCTGCCAGGACGCCGCCGAGAACCTCGAGCGGGTAGGAGATCAGCGGCTTGCCGTGGAGCTCCACGGTCGCCTTGGTGCCACCGATCCGCTCGCCCCGCCCGCCCGCGAGGATCACGCCGATCGGCTCGGCGTCCGTGTGCCGTGTCGAGCCTTTCCCCGGGTTGGTCACGGCGCCATCGTAGAATCACTGCGATGGAGGGCTCAACATCGGTCCGCAGCTGGCTGCGCTGCTACCGCTGCTGGTCGCAGAACCTCGAGGTCCAGGTCCACTACGAGGGCATCCACCGAATCGACCCGGAGACCGGCGAGCGGGGCGAGGTGGTCGACGAGATGCAGGAGGCCGTCGTCCAATGCCTCGAGTGCATGCACGATCAGCCGCACCTGGGCTACCACAACGGGCGCGTCGAGCCGATCGAGGACCGCTGGGAGCGGATGATCGCCGGAACCCCATGGGTCGCCTCATGCACGGTCACGGTAGACGCTGACGACGTCGAGACGTGCTCCGGGCCCGAAGCCGGGGACGCCCTCTCCTATGCCGCGTTCGGGGACCATGGGACGCGCGAGTTCTTCACCCACGTCCGCTTCCACAAGCACGACGACGACCGGATCGTCATCCACCTGCTCGTCGAGTTGTACGCCCGCTCCTCGGAGGAGGCCACCGAGGTGCTCGCCGAAGCCTCTCGCGGGACGCTCGCGATCACCTCGCTCGCAGAGGAATCGCGTCCGCCCGCCTCGACGGTCGACGGAGCGCACTGATCGCCTCCATCGTGACGAGCGCCAGGGCGACCGGGACCGTCGCGGGCAGCTCGTTCAGCACGAGGAACAGCAGGTCGAAGAGTGCCGCGATCCCGAGCGTCAGGAGTGCGGCCAGCCGCTGCTTGCGCGGGTCCGGTGCGTATACGGCCCCCAGCAGCGCGGCGACGAACAGGTCGCCGTAGCCCATCGACACCGAACCGAAGATCTCGGACTGGAGCCGGGGCAGCCCAGCTGCGGGATGTGCCGAAACCAGGGTGGCGTTCGGCGCCTGGAGCAGATCGGACACGACCAGCCAGGTGTCGGCGCACGCCATCAGGACGATTCCGACCTTCAGCCAACTGGCAGGCGTGACCATCGACAGCAGCACCCCAAGGGTGACGCAGCTCAGCGCCGACAGCAGCGCCGCGGCCGCTTCGCCCGCCAGCGAGCGGCGTGCGAACCAGGCGATCAGGAACAACGGGACAGCGGCGAGCGCGACCGATGGGCGGGATCCTCTACAGGCCCAGGCGAGCGCCGCCGCTGCCAGCGGCGGGACCGCAATCAGCGCCAGGTAGGTCAGCCCGGTAGCGGTGTCCGAGACGAACCGGATCGCGAAAACGACCAGGACGATCGAGGCGATCGGCACGGCCGCCCAGCCAGGGCCCCGTAGACGCTCGAGCCTGGCGAGCATCGGGACCGGCTTCGGCACGAGCACGACTCCCGCCTGGAGCCCCAGCAGGGCCGCGTCGGAGGGGATGAACGGGAGCGCCACGGCCTGAGAGTACGCGGCCGGCGTCAGGCCGCGCCGGGGCTCAGGCCTCGAGCCGCTCCTGGAGCGCGTCGAACTGCCCGCGGAGCTCTCGGGGCAGCTGATCCCCGAACCTCGCGTAGTGCGCGTGCATCTGGGGCAGCTGCTCCCCCCAAGCCGCGTCGTCGACTTCGAGCAGCTGCCGCATCGCGTCCGCTGAGATGTCCAGCCCGGCCGTTTCGATGCCTCCCTCGCCTACTGGCGGGACGAGGCCGATGGACGTCTCCTGCGCCTGGGCGGTGCCCTCGCAGCGCCTGAAGATCCAGGCGAGCACCCGCGAGTTCTCTCCAAACCCGGGCCACAGGTACTTGCCCCGCTCGTCCTTGCGGAACCAGTTGACGTAGAAGACCTTGGGGAGCCTCGCTCCCTCGCGCTCTCCGATCCGCAGCCAGTGCGCGAAGTAGTCGGCCATGTTGTAGCCGCAGAACGGAAGCATCGCCATCGGATCGAAGCGCAGCTGGCCGACGGCGCCCGCCTGCGCAGCCGTCGTCTCGGAGGACATGATCGAGCCGAGGAACACGCCGTGCTCCCAGTCTCGCGCCTCGTGGACCAGCGGCACGACGGTCGCCCGCCTGCCGCCGAACAGCATCACATCGATCGGGACGCCCTTCGGATCGTCCCACTCAGGGGCAACGGACGGACACTGCGCGATCGGCACCGTGAAGCGGGCATTCGGATGCGCGGCGGCGGTCTCGGAGTCGGGGGTCCAGTCCTTTCCGCGCCAGTCGGTGGCGTGCGCGGGCGGCTCGCCCGTCATCCCCTCCCACCATATGTCGCCGTCGTCCGTCTTCGCGCAGTTGGTGAAGATCGTGTTGCGCGAGATCATCTCGATCGCGTTGGGGTTGGTGCGCGCGCCCGTGCCCGGCGCCACCCCGAAGAATCCCGCCTCCGGATTGACCGCATGCAGGCGGCCGTCGGCGCCGAACTTCATCCAGGCGATGTCATCCCCGATCGTCTCGACCTTCCAGTCTGGAAGGGTCGGGATCATCATCGACAGGTTGGTCTTGCCGCACGCGCTCGGAAACGCCCCGGCGACGTACTTGACGGCGCCTTCAGGCGAGGTGAGCTTGAGGATCAGCATGTGCTCGGCGAGCCAACCCTCGTCGCGGGCCATGACCGAGGCGATCCGCAGCGCGAAGCACTTCTTGCCGAGCAGCGCGTTTCCGCCGTAGCCCGACCCAAAAGACCAGATCTCGCGGGTCTCTGGGAAGTGGACGATGTACTTGTTGTCGGCGTTGCAGGGC
>CATPBV010000263.1 GCA_955652345.1 uncultured Solirubrobacteraceae bacterium
GATGGCATTTCATGTTCAGCTGCGTCAGTTGCCGTACGTCGCGCGCGCCTTCAACCTGACGGGCGAACAGCTCAGCATGCGACTACTCGAGCGGTGGGCGGCGGGTAAGTCGGTCGAGCTCCAGGACCGCCTCTGGGATCCCGCGCGGGCTCGTCTGACGATCTACGAGGGACCGGAGCTGCGCGCCGACGAGATCGGGATGGGAAGGGGGTGGGGCAACGTCACACGCAGCGGTACGGACGTGACGGCGCAGATGCTCGCGCAGGCTCAGGGAGAGCCCGACTCGAGCGACGCGCTGAAGACGGCGATCATGACCGGCTGCGGCTCGCAGCCCCTCACCCTCGGCGACGTCGTCCTGCTGGCGGGGACCGAGCGGATGCGAGCTAGCGAGCGGCTAGCGCGCGCCGAGCAGGCGGTCTGGGAGCTCCTACACACCGGGATGGTGAGGCTCGTCCGAGATGGCGCGTCACTCTCGCAGGAAGCCTGGGAGGCCGAGCTGCTCAGCTGGGCGGCGTGGCGGGACGGCGCGCTGGTGATAGAGGCGGTGCGCGGCGACTAGGCGACGACGTTCGCGATCAGCCGCGTGCGCTCGGAGTCCGACGCAAACAGGTAACGATGGATCGCGAGCAGGCCGGCGATGTCGTGGATGTCGTCGTCCAGCTGCGGAATCGCTAGCAACGGGCGCCCGTCCAGCTCTTGGGCGAGGCGGGCGAGGTTCTGCTCGTCGCGGCGCGCCATAGCGTGGTAGTCGTAGAAGTTCTGCGCGACCCTGTCGGCCAGATCGGCGTTCAGGGTCCGCCCCAGCAGCCGCTCGACGTCGCCCGGGTCGCGGTCCCCGAGCAGGTCGTGATGCACGCGGTTGGCGACCACGCCAGCGAACGGCAGCCCGCCCTCCTCCAGCGTCCGGCGAAACCACAGCGTCTCGTCGATCGAGTCGTGCTGAGGTGAGGTGATCAGCAGGAAGGCCGTGGTCGGCGCCCGGAGCATCTGCTCCACGGACGCCGCCCGCAGGCTGAAGTCCGAGGTCATGTCGCCCAGGAGTCCGAAGAACGTCGTCAGGTCGGCGAGCAGGTCGACGCCGGTGACCCGCCGCAACGCCGCCAGCAGCGGAGCGGCGCCCCGGCCGACGATCCGCATCCCAGCTCCAGTCGGCCGGGTGAACGCTTTCAGCGCCCGTCCCTCCAGGAACGAAGAGAGCCGCGTCGGAGCATCGAGGAAGTCGAGCGCGCTCCGAGATGGCGGCGTGTCCAGCACCAGCAGGTCGAACTCGGCGCGCTGCTCGAGCTCATACAGCTTGGCGATCGCGGTGAACTCCTGCGAGCCCGAGACCGCCGTGGACAGCTGCTCGTAGACACGATTGCGCTTGATCTCCGCGGCCCTCGCGGGGTCGGGAGCGACGCGGTCGATCAGCTCGTCGAACGTGCGCTTCGGGTCGAGCATCATCGCCCACAGCTCGCCGTCCAGCTCGATCCCCGCCCGCTCGAGCCGTTCGGGCTCGACACGCGACGGCTCGTTGTCGAGCTCCGCAAGCCCGAGCGCGTTGGCCAGTCGCCGGGCCGGGTCGATCGTGACCACGGCGACCTTCGCCCCGCGCGCGGCCATTCCCAGCGCGATCGCCGCCGAGGTGGTGGTCTTGCCGACGCCGCCGGCCCCGCCGCAGACGCACACGCGCTTGCCCTCGAGGATCTCCGCAACGCTCACGGAAAGCCAGTCTAGGTGTGCCACCGGTAAGCGTGGCTGGGCCGACGGCCGTGGCTTCGCCAGCCAGGCAATGCCTCAGTTGCGCCGCCGTCGAACTGGGGCCTTGGCTTGACTTGCATCCAGCCAAGCCGCTGGTATCACTGACTCGAGCGGCGGTGTGGCCGCAAGCGGGGTACCGATCCAGGCAGTGGAAGCCGCCGTGGCCGGGAACGAGCCGGGGCGGGTCGAGGAGGCATGATGAAGCAACATCTGCGCGTGCGTGTGACCTACGCGAACGTGATCGCAACGCTGGTCCTGTTCCTGGCGCTTGGCGGTGGCGCTGTCGCGGCCACGGGCTCGATTGCTGGGCCGGATGGCGTCCTGCACGGCTGCTATCGCCGGGAGCGAGGGAATCTCCGGCTGGTTCGAGCCGGCGGGGTCTGTCATCGGGGAGAGGGGAGTGTCGTGTGGAACGAACGCGGTCCGCAGGGACCGCCGGGTCGAGCGGGTGCGCCCGGGCCGCAAGGGCCCGCCGGGCCGCAAGGCACTCCGGGGCAGTTCCCGTCAACTCTGCCGTCGGGCGCCACGGTCGTGGGGACCTACGATGTCCAGGGATCCCTGCCCTACGTGAATCACTACCGCCTGCATGCGGCGATCAGCTTCGGCTATACGATGCCGGCGCAACTCGTCACCAATGTGATCGCTCCCAATGGCGCGCCCACATCCGCGTGCCCCGGAACGGCCGATCAACCGCAGGCGGCACCGGGCAACCTGTGCATCTATCGCCAGGACCTGCTCGAGAACAATGTCGCTGACGTTCTGCTGTATACGCCCACGGGCGGAGGCGACTACCTCACCTCTGGCTTCACCGGCGACATGGTCGAGGTCGTCGCTAACTGGCCGAACTGCCCCACCGAGGCCGGCGGCACCTGGGCAGCAACGGCGCCATAGTGCGCCGCTTCCGGCTCGAGACGGTCGCGGCGGGGCAGCTCACAGGGAGGCTTCGGACGGGGTGGCGGTCCCGGAGCTGAGTCGCACTCGCCCGCGGCCGGCCTGGGCGACGACCGCCGCCGCGGCGTTCACGCCACAGGCCACCACGAACGCGGATGCAACCCCGAGGTTCTGGACCATCGGCCCCGCAAGCGCCGACCCGGCTGCGATCCCCGCGACCAGGCTCGCCGTCGTCCACATGAACGCCTCGGCCGCCAGGTGCCGTGGTATCAGCTTGGCGAGGAGCAGATACTGGCAGGAGATGACGGGCGCGAAGCCGATCCCGGCCAGGGTGCTGAGCGGAATCGCGGCTGCCAACCCCTGAGCGGCGATCAGCGGTGCTGTGCACGCCGCAATCAGCCCCAGAAGGATCGGGTATCGCGCCGAGATCGGAAGGCGCCAGCGGCGGAGGCCATACACGAATCCGCCGACCATGCTGCCGATGCTCCAGGACGCAAGCAGCACGCCGGACGCTCCACGCGCCCCGGCCCGCAACGCCAGCGCGGGCAGGCCGATCTCGGCCGATCCGACCCCCAAGCCGGCCAGCACCGAGATCATCATCACCAGGCGCAACGCGGGACTCGCCAGCGCACCGCCGGGTCGCCGGGAATGCCCACTGCCGCTCGAGCGCTGTGCCAGCGGCGCACTCACGAACAGCATCGTCCCGCCGAGGACGATCGCCGCGGTTCCCAGGACCGCGGCGGCCGGTGCCCACGACGCGGCGAGCGCCACGAGCAGAGGGCCGGCAGTCCAGATCACCTCCTGCGTTGAGGCGTCGAGCTGGTAGGCAGCCTCGACGTCCGGCGCAAGGTCCCGCCACAGGACCCGCACACTGGCGTCGACAGGCGGGGTCAGCGCGCCGGCGGCGACTCCGATCACCATCAATGCGGCGGTCGGCGCGCCAGCCCGGGCCATCGCCACCAGCGCCACCAAGGCGCCTGCCTGGAGGATCGCGAACGGCGCCAGAACTCGCCTGCTGCCATAGCGGTCGAGGAGGGTCCCCTGCACCGGAGCTGCGGCTGCGCTCGCGAGCGTGAACGCGCCCACGACGAGTCCGGCCGGCGTGAACGACCCTTTCTCCTGACGGATGAGCAGCAGGATCGCGAGCGTCGCCATCCCCCGCGGAAGGCGAGCCACGATCGAGCTGATCAGGAGCCTTGGCGCACCCGGGACGGCCAGGAACGCGCGGTAGCGATCGGTCGCGCGAGCGTGCGTAGCGTCCGGTGCACGACCAGCATCTGGGGCACGGTGGCTCCGCGCCGCAGGCTGACCGCGGACCTGCGCCAACGGCTAGCCGCCGACCCCGACGGCCTGCTCTGGTTGGAGCGGATCGGGCTCAGCGCGGCTCGTGTCAGCGTGAGCCCCGCCGAGCACACGCAGCGCGGCTGGCGGCACGTGCACCGACACCGGCGTCCCCTGCGAGTACCCCTCGGTGGATCCGGTGTTGGTGATCGAGGACTGCACCGTCGCGCCGGTCGCAAGCCGCACCATCACCTGCACGCTCGATCCGATGTACACGGTCCGCTCGACCATTCCGGGCAGGCAATTCTCCTGACTGGAGCCGTGCTCGAGCAGGACAACGCGCTCCGGTCGTGCCACGACCTTGACCGATCCCCGAGCGTCCAGATCTCCGCAACCCGCGCGCAGCGTGAACTCGCCGATCTTGACCAGGCAACCCCCGCCCGGCGACCCGATCGCCTCGGCATCCATCAGGTTCGACACGCCCAGGAAGTCGGCGACGAACACGGTGCCAGGATCCTCGTACACCTCGGCGGGAGTGCCGATCTGCTCGATCCGGCCGTGGCTCATGACCGCGACGCGATCGCTCATGCTGAGCGCCTCCTCCTGGTCATGGGTCACGAACACGAACGTGATCCCGACCTCCTCCTGGAGCGCCTTCAGCTCGAGCCGCAGCGTCTTGCGGATCTTGGCGTCGAGCGCTCCGAGTGGCTCGTCCAGGAGCAGCACCGACGGCCGGAGGACCAAGGCACGGGCGAGGGCCACCCGCTGCTGCTGGCCGCCAGATAGCTGTTGGGGGCGGCGCGACCCAAGCCCGTGGAGCTGGACCAGTTCGATCGCCTCCTGCACCCGGTGGCGCACATCGTCCTTGCCGACCTTGTGTCGGCGCAGCCCGAATGCGATGTTGTGGGACACGTCGAGGTGGGGGAACAGCGCATAGTTCTGAAAGACCGTGTGGACGTTGCGTTCGTGCGGAGGCACCCCCGCCACATCGGTGCCGTCGAGCAGGATCTCCCCGGCGGTGGGGCGCTCGAAGCCGGCGATCATCCGCAGCGTCGTGGTCTTCCCGCAGCCGGAGGGCCCCAGCATCGAGAAGAACTCGCCTCCCGTGATCGTGGCGTTGATCCCGTCGACCGCGGTCGTCTCATTGAAGCGCTTGACCAGGTCACGCAGCTGGACTCGCCCGCCGGCCATCAGACAGCCTCCAACCCGCTCAGGTCGCGGAGCACCGAAACCTCGGAGGTTGAATTGCGCCGGCCGAGGACCACGTACAGAAGGTATGCGATCCCGACGCCGATCAGCGTGGTGAGGACGAGGATCGTGGCGAGCGCGTTGAGCGCCGGCGTGGTCGCCCCACCGCGCGCGTTGGCGTACAGATACATCGGGATCGTGGTCGTCGCGTAGCTCGAAGACATGTATTGGGTCACGACGAAATCATCGATCGAGAGCGCGAATACGATCAGCATGCTGGCGAGGATCGCCGGCAGCAGCAGCGGGAACAGCACCAGCCTGAGCGCCGCCGCGGGGGTCGCGCCGAGGTCACGGGCGGCCTCCTCGTACTCGGGGCCGATCGACGCCAGGCGGCTGCGCACGATCACCACGACGTAGGACAGCGAGAACGTCACCTGGCCGACGACCTGTGCGGTCGTCCCCAAGTGGATGAGGCTGAACGGCACGATCGCAAGCTGCGTGAACACGACCAGGAGCGAGACGGCCATCACTATCTCGGGAGTCACCAGTGGCACCAGCATCAGCCCGTTCGCCGCGCCCGACCCGCGGCCCCGCCACCTGGCAAGCCCCAAGGCCAGCAGCACGCCTAGCGGCGTCGCGATGATCATGTCGAGGCCGGCCAGCTCGAGGCTGTGCCACAGCGCGTTGGTGTAATCGGAGTTGTGGAAGATCGAGAGGCTTGGGTCGCCCCACCACCACCTGATCGAGAAGCCCTGCCAGACGCTGCGCGAGCGGCCGTTGTTGAACGAGAACAGCAGCGCGACCACGACCGGCAGCAGCGCCCAGGCGAGATACAGCCAGGTGGTTGCGACCAGGAAACGCGGACGGCCCCAGGGGTTCCGGAGCGCTGGTGGCAGTAGC
>CATPBV010000264.1 GCA_955652345.1 uncultured Solirubrobacteraceae bacterium
CACCGAGGTCGAACCGGTCGCGCCGGTCCGGCTCGACGACGAGGTCTCACCGGTCGCGGGTCGCCGGTTCACGCGGGCCTGACCGCGGCGCGCGCTCGCCCCGACGGTTGTCGTGCCGTCCGCCAGCCAAGCCTCTGGCGGTGGGAACGGCGCTCAACGATGGAGCCAGAAGGGGTGTCGCGATCCCCCTGATCCGCCACTTTTCAGGGTGCACAGTGCGTCAAGCTACGTTCTCGCGACCGAGCGTGACGCGCTGTGCACAAATCACGTGCGTAACGCGTCCCGCGTGCGCGGTCGCGCACATCCTGGCGTGCTCTGCACCCTACTTCCTGGAGCAATGGCACTCGAGGAACCGCGATCCACCTCGTCGAACCCTCATTGACTGCCGTTCCGGGGCTCGCCGGACCATATCGAAGGCCTCGCCTCGCGCTCACCGCGCACCCCGCCGAGCGACTGCCGTGCCTCCTGACCAGCCGGGTACGCTTCGGCGTCGCATGACCCGTCTGTCCTCCTACTTCCTGCCGACCGAGCGCGAGCCGCCCGCCGACGCCGAGGCGATCTCCCACAAGCTGATGGTGCGAGCCGGGCTGATCCGGCAGGTGGGCTCAGGGCTGTGGACTTGGCTGCCGGCGGGGTGGCGCGTTCACCAGCGAATCGTCGAGATCGTGCGCGAGGAGATGAACGCGATCGGCGCACACGAGATGCTGATGCCGGTGCTCCAGCCCGCGGAGCCGTGGAGACGCACCGGCCGTTACGCAATCGAAGAGCTGTTCAAGCTGAAGGATCGCCGCAGCGCCGACATGGTGCTGGCGATGACGCACGAGGAGATCATCACGGGCCACGTCGCGGCGTCGGTCCGCTCGTATCGCGACCTGCCGTTGATCCTCTACCACTTCCAGGTCAAGGAGCGCGATGAGCCGAGGCCGCGAGCCGGCGTGCTCAGGACCAGGGAGTTCGTGATGAAGGACTCCTACTCATTCGATCGCGACCGCGAAGGGTTGGATCGGTCCTATGCGAAGCACGTCCAGGCCTACGACCGGATGTTCGACCGCTGCGGCCTGCGGTGGTACAGGGTCGAAGCGGACGTCGGGATGATGGGCGGCTTCGGCGCGCACGAATACATGGCGCCTTGCGCGGCCGGCGAGAACGAGGTCGCGCTGGCGCCGGGGTACGCCGCAAACCTGGAGGTCGCGAGCGCCGATCCGCAGCCTGTGTCGTTGCCTTCGCGGCTGGACGCCCCCGAGGAGGTCCACACCCCCGGCATGACCACGATCGACACCGTCGCGAGTGCCGTAGGCCTTCCCGCGGGTGCGCTGCTGAAGGCGTATCCCGTGATCCTGGACGGCGACGACATGCGGCTCGTGTGCGTCCGCGGCGACCACAAGGTCAGCGAGATCAAGCTCGGCCTCGCCTTGGGCGGTGGATTCCGCCCGGCCCGGCCGGAGGAGGTGGAAGCACGTCTCGGGCCACCTGGATTCATCGGCCCCGTCGGCGCGGAGATGCCGATCCTGCTCGATCAGGCGGTTGACGGCGGTGCTGGGTACGTGACGGGGGCAAACCGTCCCGACCTGCACCTGCGCGGTGTCGAGCCTGGCCGCGACTTCCCTTACGAGCGCGTCGATGTGCGTACCGTGGTGGCGGGTGACACCGTGGGCGGGGCTGCGATCACGATTGAGGCGGCGATCGAGGTCGGCAACATCTTCAAGCTGGGGACTCGGTTCTCCGAGCCGCTTGGCGCGACGTACCTCGACGAATCCGGACGCGAACAGCTCATCTGGATGGGCTCGTACGGGTTCGGACCTGCCCGAGCTGCGGCCGCCGCGGTCGAGCAGTACAACGACGAGCACGGGATCGCGTGGCCGCGGGCGATCGCGCCGTTCGATGTCGAAGTCGTGGCACTCGGGCGCGAAGGCAGCGACGAACGTGAGCTCGGCGATCGGCTCTACCGAGAGCTAAAAGACCTGGGGCTCGCAGTCCTCTACGACGACCGCGACGCGGGTCCGGGCGAGAAGTTCGCCGACGCCGAGCTGCTGGGCTGCCCGGCTCGGGTGACGGTCGGACGCAGGGCGCTTGCGGCCGGCGAGATCGAGGTGCAGATCCGTCGGGGACGCGCCACGCGCACTGTCCCGATCGAAGGCGCCACTGAGGCTGTCGCCGAGCTGTGGCAGGAGCTTCCGTGAGCAGCGGACGGCACTAGCGGCCAGCCCCGGCTCCGTGCCCGCGCAAGTGACCAAGCGGCGGCTGTTCGGGATTGACCGCTCGGGTCCTCCGCCGGAGGCGACGCTCGCCGGGCGCCCCTTGAATCCCTGGACGCTGCCGAACGCGATCGGCTACGTCCGCCTCGCTGGGATCCCGGTGTTCCTGGTCCTGGCGCTCTCGAGCCCCAACGGCCAGGACGCCCTGGCTGTCGTCGTGTACGCGGTGATCGGCGGGGCCGACTACCTCGACGGCTTCGCCGCCCGGCTCACGGGCCAGTACAGCCGCCTTGGGGCCCTGCTCGATCCGATAATCGACCGGCTGCTGGTGATCTCCGGGATGGTCGTCGCCTGGCAGTTCCAACTGCTCCCACCCTGGGCGATCGCGGTCGTCGTCGCACGGGAGGTGCTGATGCTCGCGGTGAGCCGCTATGGCCTTCGCCGGGGGATCGAGCTGAAGATCAATTGGGCTGGCCGGCTCGGGGTGGCGCCGACGATGGGCGCTC
>CATPBV010000265.1 GCA_955652345.1 uncultured Solirubrobacteraceae bacterium
ATCATCATCGTGTCGCGCCCGTTCATCATCGACATGTATGCGCTCGATGCCTTGACGAACCGAAACGAGATCGGCGAGCTCTGGTAGACGTCGCCAACAGCCCGGTACTCCGCCGCGACCCGGATGATCTCATCGACGGCCTCGAGATGACGCCCATCCATGGGGACACCGATCTCAGATGAATATGCAGGCAACAGGTTCGCGGCGCCGATGTTCAGCACCTTGTAGCTGACCTCGTCGTACTCCTTCTTGATCAGCGCAGTGATCGCTGTCTCGAGCATCCATGGCGAGATACTCGGCTTGAGGTCGACGGCGAGGTTGATCAGGTCGCCGGTGAACGGAAACCACGATCCGAACTCGACCAACCAGTTGCGCATCCGCTTATCGAGTGGCTTGCGGGACGGGTTCGAGGTGTAGTTGCGCGTCGTCACCAGACACGGGTAAGCGTGCTTTCGCTCATATGGGCTGAACAGAACCTCGTAGTGCCGGTTTTCCCGCAGCACAGCGCCATCGCGGAGATCGGAGCGAACCTTCTCCCAGGTGTGGAACTCCCGAACCTCTCTGAGGTAGTACTTGGCCTGCACCTCGAGCATGACCGTGCAGATCACACCCATGCAACCCATCCCGACAGCCACGGCATCGAACCAGTGGTCGTCCTGTACGAGCTTCCGCCGCTCGCCGTAGTGGGTCTCGTAGAGATCAGGGTCAGTTGGCCCGTCCGACCGCTCGATCCGGTACACCAAGCCGCCCGCGACGACGATGTCGAGCGAGTGGACGAAGTCGTTGAGCGGGCCGAATGTCAACCCCGAACCGTGCGTCGAGGTGGAGATCACACCGGCAACGGTCTGATGGTCGAAACCGCCCATGTTCGACAGCGCCAGCCCGCGATCGTCGAGGTAGGAGTTGAGCTCCCTGATGCGGATGCCGGCCTCGACGCGGATCAGCTGGCGCTCTGCCCATTCGACACGCACGGGGTCGAGCTCCGGGGCAGGCGCGCGCGCGAGCCGGTCGGTATTGATCAGAAAGCCGCGGGTGAGAGCGACGTCGGACCAGGAGTGTCCCGATCCGACGGCACGGACGGTGACGCCCGCCTCCTCCGCATCGCGCACGATCGCGCTGACCTCCTCGATCGTCGAGGGCTTGTAGATGCGCAGAGGATCGGTCCGCTGGTTGCCGAGGTGGTTCCTCCAGGTCGTTCGGACCTCGAAGCCAGGCTGTTCGCTCATCGAGGGTGTCGTTCAGCCAGGAGCCGCTCAACGCCGCGCTCGGCGACGGCCGCAATCGTCTTGGATGGGTTCACTCCGAGGGCGGTCGGGACGATCGACCCGTCGAGCACGTACAGTCCCTCGAAGCCGTGGACGCGGCCTGTGTCGTCCGTCACTCCTACGGCGGGGTCATCCGACATCGGACAACCGCCGAGCGGATGAACCGTCATGAACTTCCCCAACGGTCCGGCGTCCAGGGCGAAGAACGACTCCGCATCCGCGGCCGCGGCGAGCTCGCCGGCCGCCTCGCGCATATCGGCGAATAGCTTGGCACTGTTGTCCTTGCTCCAGCGGATGTCAAAGGAGCGAAACAACGGCGTCAGCCGCATCTGCCCATCTGACGCGTCGCGTCCGATCATCAGGAACACGAGCGAGTCCCCGATCGGCGCTTTTCGCCTGATCTTGACGTTCCGGTGGGTGACATGGCGGTCTGTCACTCCGAGCTTCGTCGCCGCGTTCTTAAGATGAAGGACGACGCGCCCCCAGCCGGTGAGCCCGTTCAGGCCGCGGACGATCTCGAGCAAGCCACTGAAGTTGCCGGGCAGGCCCCCATCGGCGACCATGAACTCTTCCTTGGTGTAGACGAGTCGGCTCGTCATCGTCGGGCCGTATTCGGTTCGCGCGTGTGTGACATCGGGAGCCTTGGGGTCGAGCGCCAGCGCCAAGGCGTCCCCGTTGCCTGAAAACCGACTCCCCAGGGCGGGAGAGAGCCGGCTCAGACGACCCCGGTTCTTCAACAGGAGCCGGCTGCTCCCGAGCGTGCCCGCCGCGAGGATGAGCAACGGTGCCTCCACCGAGCCACGGACTCGATACTGCAAGTCGCGGAACCCGACTCGCCAGCGTCCACCGACCCGCTCGGGCGGTTCGACCCGTAGCACCTCGTGCAGAGGATAGACCTCCGCGGCATGAGCCTCGGCGCGAGCAATGTAGGTGATGTCGACGGTGTTCTTGGCGAGCAGCGGGCATCCGATGTCGCAGCGACCCAGGTTCTGGCAGCCCTGCTGGTGTATCCCGCTGAAAGGGTGAAGGCGGCTCTCGCCGAAGTGCACCGCCAGTGGCAGTCGGGTCGCGTCGCGGTGTAACCGCTCGGCTAGGGCATCGAACGCGCGAACCTTCGGAAGCTCGGGCGTGCTCGGCGTTAGCCGAGGCTCGAGCGCGGCCTCGGTGCGGTCGTAGTAGCCGCGCAGCTCCTCCGCCGTGATGGCGTCCGGCCACGCGGACTCCTCGAACACCGAGGCAGGCGCGCGAAGTTGGACGTTCGCGTACACGAGCGATCCTCCGCCGACCCCCGCCGCCGTGATCACGGCCAGGTCCTTCATCAACCGTAGGTCGAACATCCCGCCCGGGTTGAGGAAGTGATGCCAGAACGCGAACGGAGCCTGCTCCGGTCGGTCCGGATAGTCGCCGGGTCCAAACCGCCGGCCCCGCTCGAGCACGCAGACGCGCAATCCCTGCTCCGCCAGCCGGCAGGCGGTCACCCCACCACCGAAGCCGGAGCCCACGACCACCGCGTCGTACGTGCTCTCCAACAGTCGATCCTGTTCAGCCGCCTTGGGGGGCGGACGCTATCCGCGCGCCTAAGCAGCGCACTGTCTCGAAGAAGATGTTCAGGTTCGCGGCAAGATCCCCTTCAAACGTTGACCCTTTCGCGGGTGCGCCCTGGTCGGTGACCCGTGGCACGTTGGGCTCGGACGCTACGGCCCGGTCCGCCGAGCGGTGAACGTTGGGTGGATTGTCGACGAGCCGCAGATTGGCGCGAGGAGCTTCCCGCTGAGCAGCCCGTTGGCGGCGAAGCGACCGCTCCATGCCGACTCGGTGCCTTTGGCCGCGCCGATCGCGCCGTTGGCTTCGATCAGGTAGCCCACGGTCGCCAACGGCCCGATTTCGAAGTTGCCGCTGCCGCCGTTCGGCGGCGGGCACGCATAGGAGGTCGAGAAGTCGGTCTCGATCCGGCCGCCGTCGATCACGCGGATCTTCACGGTGCCCGTGATCCCGGTTGGCGGACCAGCGACCGTACCCGTCCACAGACCGTCGGCGACCTGGACCCGATGGGCGGCGGCGAGCGCGAAGCGCAGTGTCCTCGGCCAGCCAGTGTGGGCGCAGCCGAACCTCGTCGGCGATGCGATCGAAACGACGCCACGGCGTGGGCTCGCGAACGTGCCGTTCATGAGCACCGGGATCGGCTGCTTCGGGGTGGGGGGGAAGATGAACTCGAATTGCGTCGGCCCGAGCGGGGGGAACGGGCCGTGTAGCACGCTCCCGGGGGCGATGTACTCGATCCGCGGGACCGTGCCGGCGGTCCATGTGGAACCCCCGGTGGACCTGCAGCCGGTCGGGAGCCCGAGCGCGTAATCGAGCGCGACGACGTGGCCGCGGCTACGGACAAATTCGAAGCTCAGCCGCAGCCCGTGCGGCCCCGTACCTTCCCAGTCACCGAGCACCGGCCGGATCGGCGTCAGCGCGCGCGACGCAGCGGTCGTTGGAGCCGCGCTCGGCGCGAGCGCCGCGGTGGCTGCCAGTACGGCACCGATGCGCCGACTCTCCACGGACCGAAGCATATGTCCGGGTCAGCGTCCAGGTATGCAACCACGCGGTACGGACCCCGGTGGGCGGGTAGAGTCGCCAGGCATTCACCCTCAGGAAGGAGGCTCTCGTGCCCGTCGACCCGAAGCACACCGCGGTGGTGCTGATCGAATACCAGAACGACTTCACCTCAGAGGGCGGCGTCCTGCACGGAGCGGTCCAGGACGTGATGGAGAAAACAGGGATGCTCGAGAACACCCGCAAGCTCGTGGACGCGGCGCGGGCGGCCGGTGCGACGATCGTCCATGCGCCGATTACGTTCGTGTCGGGCTACGGCGAGCTGTCGCAACACCCCTACGGGATCCTCAAGGGCGTGGTCGATTCCACCGCTTTCGTCAAGGGCGAGTGGGGCTCTGAGATCGTCGACGCGCTGGCACCCCAGGAGGGTGACGTGATCGTGGAAGGCAAGCGTGGCCTGGACACGTTCGCCACGACCAACCTCGACTTCATCCTGCGCGCTCGCGGGATCACCACGATCGCGCTGTGTGGGTTCTTGACGAACTGCTGCGTCGAGTCGACGATGCGCACCGGCTACGAGAAGGGCTACGACGTGATCACGCTGTCGGACTGCGTCGCCGCCACGTCCACCGAGGAGCACGAAAATGCGATTCGCTTCGACTACCCGATGTTCTCCGAGGTGACGACCTCCGAAGAGTCCGCGAGCGAGTTGCACGCCGAGGCGGTCGCGTCGGGCTGAACTGGGTCAATTCGGAGCGGATGGCGCCGGTGGCGCCTGCGAGCCGATGGCGGTGCGGACGAGGGCGCCGTCTGGGCTCCCGAGGCCTGTGCACGGGTCCCAGCCTGGTCCGGCGATGTAAGCGCCGTTGGTGCCGCTGGTGATGTCGTGGAGGGCGGTCGGCTGAGCGTAGAGGGCCGGGTGGATGAAGCCAGCCGAATGGCCAAGCTCGCCGTTGATCTTGGCCAACAGGCCCGCCCACAGCGGGGCGACGGCGCTGGTGCCACCGAACGCCTGCGTCTGGCCGCCGAGCACGATCTGGTAGCCGGTGGCCGGATCGGCGTCGCCGGCGATGTCCGGTACGCCGCGGCCGGCGCGCCCGCCGGGGTTCGCCGAGGGTGGGACGCCGGCACCAGATTGGTAGTTGGGCACGTCGAAGACGTCGCTGATCCCGCCGCCGGTCGCGCCGCCGCCGGCATTCCAGACAACTTCGCTGGTGATCGCCCCTCCGGTCTCCGAAAGCGTCGTTCCGCCGCACCCGACCGCGTGCGGGCTGGAAGCCGGGAAGTCGACGTGTGCGAGCCCGTCCGATACGGCATCGCCCGAGCCGTTATCGCCCGAGGCCGCGAACACGGTCACGCCCATCAGAAGGGCGGCCTGGAAGGCCTGATCCATCTGCTGCATCGACTGGCCCGACCAGCCTGACTCGGCTTGGCCCCAACTGATCGAGATGACGGATGGCGCATTGGTCGTGTCGTGCGCGGCGGTCGTGATCGCGTCGATGAATCCCTGGTCGCTGTTGGGCGCGAAGTAGACGGCGATCCGCGCGCCCGGCGCGACCGCGCCGACAATCTCTATGTCGAGCGCAACCTCGCCGTCC
>CATPBV010000266.1 GCA_955652345.1 uncultured Solirubrobacteraceae bacterium
GCCGATGCCGCCGGGGTTGTTGTAGCTGAGGTTGTCGTGGAAGCTGTTGCCGGTCCCAGGGATGCCGCCGTAGAGGTCGTGGATCGCCTGACCCCAGATCCCTTGCCACGACAGGCCGACGCAATTGGTGACGACGTTGTGAAAGATCTGGTTGCCCGAGACGGTGGAGCCCGCCTCGTTGCCGATCACGAAGCCCTCGCCCGCGTGGTCGATGACGTTGTCAAAGACCTTGGCGTTAGTGGGGGCGGGGTACAGCTGAACGCCGCGTCCGTGGGCGTCGTTCCACATCCAGTTGCCGTAGATCTGGACGTTGTTGCCGCCTGCCAGGTAGATCAGATGGTCGTAGGCCATGCACTGGCCGACATCGTGGATCTTGCTGTAGCGGATGATCGTGTTGTCGGCGTTGCCCCAGAAGCCGACGCCGATCCCGTTACCGCGGAGCGCGGCAATCGACTGGAAGTAGTCGACGTGGTCGAGGACGTCGTCGTGGCCGCCGATCACCAGCGGCTGGGAGACCGGATATGGACATGCGGTACCGGCACGCTGGCTGCGATAGAAGGTGTTGGAGCCGTCGATCCGCATCCGCGTGAGCGTCGTGTACGACGCCTCGATGTCCACGTAGCCGACAACCGTCGCGAGCTCACCCGGATATGAGGTGATCGTGATCTGCGCGGACGGGGCGCCGTTCGTATAGATCTTGTGCCAGGTGCTCGTCGACCCGTAGCTGCCCGCTCGCAGGCACCCGGTCTGTCCCGGACGGAGCGAGACGTCAAGCTGGGCGACCGTCTGGAACGGGCTGGCGATTCTGCCGTTGCCGGTCGAGTCAGAGCCGGCCGGCGATGCGAACAGGTCGCAGTGCACGCTCGCCGTCCCGCCACCGCCGCCGGCCGATGCGGGCCGCTGGACTTGGCTGCCCGCGTGGGTCAAGCGATGGCGCTGCTGGAGCCTGATCCGGCAGCCACGGTGCGCACGTGCCGAAGCATGGGCCGGACAGGACCGATGATGAGCAAGGTGGCGGGCGAGTGCCGAGGATCCGGTCCCGAGGAAAATCGCCAGGACCAGGAAGGGCACCAACTTCCTCATACCCCCTCATCGGCAGGACGGGGCCGGGATTCGCGCCCGTTTCATCTCATCTCGACAAACGTCTAGTTGTTGGCGAGGGGCTAATGCCTACGGCCCAGGCGGGCGGATCGGGTGGAGCCAGTGCACAAGTCCCGTGTGGGATCGCGTGGCGAAGTTGTGCCGAGAGGCGTCGATGTAGCGCGGGTTCACGGTGAAATTGCCGTATGACTCCAGCCCGCTGAGCGATCCGATCCCGCCGGGGTCGCGGTAGGTGACGTTGTCGTGGAAGCTGTTGCCGGTGCCGGGGGTGCCACCGAACAGGGCGTGGATCGCCTGGCCGGGGATCCCTTCCCAGGGCAGCCCGGTGCAGTTGCTGATCACGTTATGGAAGATCTGGTTGCCCGAGACCGTGTAGCCGGCTTCGTTGCCGATCACGAAGCCCTCGCCGGCGTGGTCGATGACGTTGTCGAAGACCTTCGCGTTGGTCGGGCCGGGGTACAGCTGGACGCCGCGGCCGTGGGCGTCGTTCCACATCCAGTTGCCGTAGATCTGGACGCTGTTGCCGCCTGCCAGATAGACCAGGTGGTCGTAGGCCATGCACTGGCCGATGTCGTGGATCGTGCTGTAGCGGACGATCGCGTGGTCTGGGTGCCCCCGCCAGCCGATCCCGATCCCGTTGCCGCGTAGCTGCGGAATCGATTGGAAGTAGTCGATGTGATCGAGGATGTCGCCGGGGCCTGCGATCACGAGCCCTTGGGAGACATGGCCGGGACAGTTGACGCCATCGGGATGGCGCGGGTAGAGGGTGTTCGAGCCGTCGATCCGGACCCGGGTGAACGTGGTGTAGGAGGCTTCGATGTCCACGTAGCCGACGACCGTCGCGAGCTCACCCGGATACGACCTGATCGTGATCTGCGCGCGCGGTGCGCCGCTGGTGAAGATCTTGTGCCAGGTGCTCGTGGAGCCGTATCGACCTGCTCGCAGACATCCCGTCTGTCCGGGACGAAGTGACCGATCGAGCCGGGCGAGCGACCGAAACGGCCTTCCGGCGGTGCCACGGCCCGACGCATCGGAGCCGGCGGGCGACGCAAACCGATCGCAGGCGACGGACCGCCCCAGGGCTGGGGCGCCTACGTTGGATGCGACCAGTGCGACCGCCGCTCCGAGCGCCAGAAGTCTGAGGACCGTGTTCGTCTTGAAGCTTCGGACACTTGGCAGGGCGCGGACTCTATCCGCCCCGCTAGGCCCACGTCTAGCATCGGCACGGTGCGCCTGGTGACGTTCACCGACTACGTCTATCGCGAGGTGGACGGCGTCGTGTACGGAGAACGGGCGTTCGCAGTGTTCCTCGCGGCGCTGGCCGATCACGTGGATCAGCTCACGATCATCGGCCGACTCGATCCCGGCCAGGGCGCCTGCCACTACCCGCTGCCGAGCTCGGTTCGGTTCGTGGCGCTGCCGCATTACACGAGCCTCACCAGGCCTCTCGCCGTGATCGGCTCGCTGGTTCGCTCGCTTGGGCGTTTCTGGCGCGCGCTCGATCAGGCCGACCGGGTGTGGCTGCTCGGCCCGTACCCGCACGCGGTCGCGTTCGCGGTGCTGACGCGCATCCGCCGCCGGCGGCTGGTGCTCGGCGTGCGCCAGGATTTTCCCGCCTACGTGCGGAGCCGCCGTCCCGCGCAGCGCTGGATGCACATCGGCGCCGATCTGCTCGAGCGCAGCTGGAGGCTGCTGGCGCGCGGCTCGCCGGTGGTCGCCGTCGGGCCAGAGCTCGCGCGTCAGTACCGGATCGCGCCGGCGCTGCTCGAGATAGTCGTCTCGCTGGTGAGCGACCAGGACATCGAAGCCGGCATCCATGCCGCTGACCGCCCGTATGACGGCGAGTTGCGCGCGCTGAGCGTCGGCCGGCTCGACACCGAGAAGAACCCGCTCCTGCTCGCGCGCGCGCTGCAGGCGGTTCGTACGACCGACCCCCGCTGGCGGCTGGTGGTGTGCGGAGAGGGCCCGCTTCGTCTAGAGCTCGCGCAAGAGCTCGAGCGGCTTGGTCTGTCTGAGCACGCCGAGCTCCGCGGGTACCTGCCGGTCCATGGGGGGTTGCTCGAGCTGTACCGCTCGTCTCACGCCTTCCTGCACGTGTCGCTGACCGAGGGCATGCCGCAGGTCCTGATCGAGGCGTTCGCATCGGGTCTGCCGGTCGTCGCGACCGACGTGGGAGGGGTGGCGGACGCGGCCGGCGATGCTGCGGTCCTGATCCCGCCTTCGGATCCGCAGGCAGCCGCGGACGCTCTGACGAAGATCGCCGGCGATGCGGAGATGCGGCGCCGCCTGATTGCCGAGGGGCTCGCGCGAGCTCGAGCTCACACGCTCGATGCGGAAGTGGCGCGCGTCGCCGACTTCATCGCAACGCCCACCGCTGTCGGACGGCTTCGTACGCCTTCGGGCTGACTCGCTTGGGGACGGTCTTGGCTTGCCAGGCGAGCCACAAGCTCGTTCGCGCCGGCACGCTCCCCCGCGCATAGGCGGCCGCGCGGGCGGGGGTGGTGTTGGCCCAGATCGTGAACCGGCCGTGGACCAGCATTCCGTCGAACCGGCTCGACCGGGCGGTCGGCTGCGAGGTCATCAGCAGCCCGTATCCGGCGCGCGCGGCCTCCTCTATCACCGCGTCCGACAGGAACCCTCCGGGCACGGCGGCACTGCTCGGAGGCTCTCCGAGGATTCCGGCGAGCGTCTCGCGGCTGGTTCGCCACTCGCGCGCCAGCTGATCTCGGCTCAGAGTTCCCATGTAC
>CATPBV010000267.1 GCA_955652345.1 uncultured Solirubrobacteraceae bacterium
CCGCGCCCGCCGCGTCTGATAGCGTGGCGCCCGCCGAATCCTCGGACCGCCGTCCCGGGGAGCGGGGAACCCAAGTTATGGGGCGAGTCTCGTGGTGATCCGCGAGAAGCGCAGTCATAGACAGCGCGAGCCCGTCAGCTAACTCCGTAGGCGACAGGCACCAATGCAAGCCCGTTACCGCGGAGGAGACCCGCGTGTTCGGTTTCAGCAGGTTCGGGGACAAAAGCATGTGCAAACCTGGAGCGCGGTTCGGTTCGCCGGCGCGGCGGGCCGGCGGCCGCCGCGCCCTGCGCGCGGTCATGCTCGGCTGCGCCTGCGTCCTCGCATTGCCCGCGGTCGCCCTCGGCTCCGGGAACCCGAACCAGGGGGGGTCAGGAGGCGTTGGCCTCGTCCCACCGCAGCCGGCTCACGGGATCATCAGGGCTCACGGGTCAGCGGTATTCACCCGCGTGCTGCGAAAGGGGACTACCGGCGATGACGTGGTGACCCTTCAGCTCTGGCTGAGCGATCTCGGGTATGCAGTCGTCCAGACTGGTCAGTTCGACGCCACGACCCAGCACGCGGTGCGCCGCTTCCAGAACGCGCATCAGCTGCATCCGGCGAGCGGCACCGTTGGCCGGCGAACCGCGACAGCGCTGCTCCTGGCCGTGCAGCAGGCTGCCCGCAGCGGCGGGGTCACCGTATTGGGCGGGAATACGGGCGGATCCACTCAGCTGGTGTTTCCGCTACAGCCGAAATCACGGGTGCTCCCGCCGAGCGCGTGGACGCTCGACCAGGGGATCGACATCGGAACGCTGAACAACGCCTGCGGATCCGCCGTGATCGAGGTCGCGATGGCGCCCGGGAAGATCGTGCAGGAGGGAATTGACGGCTTCGGGCCCGTTGCGCCGGTGCTGAGGGTGTCGAGCGGTCCGCTGCGGGGCCGCTACATCTACTACGGCCACTCCGCACCGGCGCTGGTGCCGGTCGGGGCGTTCGTGTCTCCCGGCGAGCCGATCGCCGAGCTCGGCTGTGGGATCGTAGGGATCTCCAGTGGTCCGCACATCGAGATCGGGATCAGCGCCCGGGGCGGACCGCCGTGCTGCCCGGGCTGGCAGGAGACCTCGCCGTGGTGGTACGACGTGCTGCTGAAGCTGTACCGAACGACACGCCATTAGGGCGTCGCTCGGGCCCGGGCGAGTGCCGGGTCCACCGGGTCTAGACGCCGGGATAACCTCCGGGTCATGATCAGCAGGGATCGCGCGATCGAGCTCCTGGCGGGTGAGCGCTTCGACGTTGCCGTGGTCGGTGGCGGGGTGACGGGCGCGGGTGTCGCCCTGGATGCGGCATCTCGCGGCTACAGCGTGGCGCTGCTCGAACGAGCCGATTTCGCCTCCGGCACCAGCAGCCGCTCATCGAAGCTGATCCATGGAGGGCTCCGCTACCTCCAGAACTTCGACCTGGGCCTCGTCCGCGAGGCGCTGCTCGAGCGCCAGCTGATGGTCAGGCTCGCGCCGCATCTGGTCAAGCCGCTCGCGATCGTGGTCGCGACCTTCGACGGCGCCCGCCCGGACCGGATGACGGGAATCGGGCTGAACATGTACGACGTGATGGCGACGCCATTGCGCGGGCGCTACCGCGGACGGGGCCGGCGCGCGCGACGGGCCGCGGCGCCGGCGACCGATGTCGAGAACGGTGCGGGACCCGCGGTCGAGGAGCTCGACACCGACTGGAGCCCAGCGCGCCACCGGGTCATCTCAGGCGATGAGGTCCTCGAGCTGCTCCCGGCATTGTCGCGCCGTGAGCCCACCGGCGGCTACCTGTTCTACGACTGCCAGACCGACGACTCCCGGCTGGTTCTCACGATCCTCGGCGAGGCCGAGCGGTTCGGGGCGATCTGCGCCAACCGGCTCGAGGTGCTCGAGGTCTGCGCCGAGGACAGCCCGACAGGCCCCGGCGTCCGGGCTCGGGACACCGAGACCGGGAGCGAGCTGACCGTGCGTGCCGAGAACGTCGTCAACGCTACGGGCGTCTGGGCGGACCGGATCCGCCCCGATGAGCTTCACTCCGAAGCGGAGGTCCCGACGATCGTCCCGAGCAGGGGCACGCACCTGATCCTGGCGCGTGACCACGTGCCGCTGCGGGCCGGCGCGATCGTGCCCGCCGGGGAGGGAAGGTCGGTGTTCGCGCTGCCCTGGCTCGGACGGACGCTCGTCGGAACCACGGACGACAACCACACCGGCGACATCGAGCACGTGCCCCCGGCCGCCGAGGACATCGCGTATCTGCTCGAGGCCGTCAACTCGTTCTTCGGCACCTCGCTCGGGGCCCCGGATCTGTGCGGGGCCTACGCCGGCGTCCGGCCGCTGATCTCCGCCGGCGATACGCGCAAGTCGGTCGACATCTCGCGCAAGGCTGAGCTGTATGAGACCTCCAGCGGGATGATCACGATCACCGGTGGGAAGCTGACCACCTGGCGGCGGATGGCGAAGCTTGCGGTCGACAGGCTGGTCGAGCGCGAAGGCCGCGACGCGCCTTGCCGGACGCACGAGATCCCCCTCGGCGAGCCGATCCGCGCGGAGGCCCTTCCGCGCGTCGCACGCGTCCCCGACGACACTTACCGTGCGCTCGCCGAACGCTACGGGCATGCCGCCGAGCAGGTCCTCGAGACAGCTGCGCAGCGAGCGGACCTGGCCGAGCCGATCATCCCCGGGCTGCCCGACCTGCTCGCTGAGGCGACGTTCTCGGCGCGCCACGAGCAAGCCCGCAGCATCGGCGATGTGCTCCTGCGGCGCACCCGCCTTGGATTGATAGCGGGCAGGGAGGTATGCGCCCCGGAGAGCGCCGTGCCGCTGCGCGTCGCGCGGGCGCTCGCGACCGAGCTCGGCTGGGACGAGCAGCGAATCCGGACCGAGCTGACGCTCTTCGCAGAGGAGGCGGCGTCGGAGGGCATCGCCGCCCTCCCGGTCACATGAGAGCGCCGGCGCGGGCGCTCAGCACGACGCGGGGAACCCTGCGCCTTGGCGGCAGGCCGTGGTTGATGGGGATCGTCAACGCGTCGCCAGACTCGTTCTCGGACGGCGGCATGTGGCGGACGCTCGAGCAGCGCGTCGAGCTTGCCCGCTCTTTGCTGGCCGCCGGCGCTGAGGTGATCGACATCGGCGGGGAATCGGGAGTGACCAACCAGCCCGCCGTCGACCCGCTCGAGGAGATCGGGCGCGTCGTGCCGTTGATCGAGGCGGTCGCCGGGGGGCTGGGAGCGCTCGTCTCGATCGACACGTACAAGGCGCCGGTGGCGGAGGCGGCGGTCGCCGCCGGAGCGGCGATCGTCAATGACCCCAGCGGCCTGCACGATCCGGCGCTGGCGGAGGTGTGCGCGCGGACGGGCGCCGCGCTGATCCTCACCCACACCAGCGCAGCACCGAAGCAGAAGCTGCTCGAACCCGCTCTCGACGGGCGTGCCCTCGACGACGTCATGCAACTCCTTCGGCAGCGGATCTCGTTCGTGACCAGCCGCGGGGTCGCGTTCGAGCAACTGCTGCTCGACCCGGGTCCCGACCTCTCGAAGACGCCGGCTCAGACGGTCGAGGTGCTCCGCGGCCTGCGCGCGCTGCACTCGCTGAAGCGACCGCTGCTGCTCGCCGTCTCGCGCAAGGACTTCATCGGCGCGATCACCGCTCGCCCGCCCCGGGCTCGCCTGGCCGGGACGCTGGCCGCAATCGCCGAAGGCACCGACGCCGGCGCCCACGTGGTGCGAGTGCACGACGTCGAGCCGACCGCCGAGTTTCTGGCCGTCCGCGCCGCCCTGCGCGGGGAGGCGGCGGTCGATTCCGGCCTGCGCCTGCACGATGAGCTTCGCTGGGATCAGGGCAGCCAGCCGGGCGGCGGGCTCAGTCCTCCAGCGCGCGGTTGTGCCTGATGCGCTCCACGCGCGCCCGTCGGAGTCCGTCCTCGCGATCCTCGTGGATCTGCGGCCCGCGTCCCTCGTGCTCGTCTGACGGGGTGACGTAGCCGATCGCGGCATGCAGGCGGACTGTGTTGTACTCGTCGCGGAGGCGGGCGAGCTCCTGGTCGAGGCTGTCGGGATCGGTGGGCAAATTCAGCTGCGGCCACTCGATCCGGAGATGGCCGAAAAGGCTCTCGACGTGCGCCGGCTGCGTCGGCGTGCTCGCCGGCATCGATCCCGCGCGGTCATCGGACCAGCCGACCAGAATCGGTCCGCCGTCGCCGCCATCGCCGTGCAGGCCTTGATCCTCGAGTGCCGCGGCGTACAGCAGCCGCAGCTGCGCTGGGGACTGCTCGATCGAGAGAAGGTAGCCGAGCCAGTAGCGCGTGACCACGTCGACGAGCGCGTAGGCGACCCGGCCGGCCGTGGGGAACTGCGAGGCCTCCCACATCCAGATCCGGTTGCGCTCCCATGGAACATCTGGAACCTCGAGCCTTCGGCGGGGCGGCCGGGGCGGCTCCCCTGGCACGGTCATCCCGTGCTTGCGCGCGATCCGCTGCACTGTCGCGGGGGACACGAACGCGCTGCCGGTGTGGGAGCCGCGATACGCCAGCTTGCGATGTGTGCGGTCGACCGGTGCCCACTTCTCGATCAGAGAGACGATCGCCAGCTCCTCGCCGGGGAGCAGGCGGTTCAGCGCGGGGCCGCCAGGGGGCCGTTCGGTAGACGTGCCCGGCTCGCGCAGCCGCGCTGCAGATTGATGCTCGCGCTCGTTCGAGGGCTCCAGGAGCTCTCGGACGTGCTCGCGCAGCTCCGAGACCTCCTGCTTCTTCCGCGCCAGGGAGTGATCCTCCCCCAGCGTGAGATGCCGATCGGCTGGGAGCTGGGCTGCGCTTTGCGATGGAGCTTCCACCCAGGGTGGCGGCCACGTCACCGTACTCGCCGCTCCCGCACCTTCGGCGCCGTGAATTGCACGTCGGTTATCGCGGCGAGCCCTGCTCGCGAGCCTCCGGTAGCCCGCGGCCGCGCTCGACTCTGGGCGCGCCTCGACCGACACG
>CATPBV010000268.1 GCA_955652345.1 uncultured Solirubrobacteraceae bacterium
GTGCCCGTCGTGAACGATGAGTGATAGGAGCAGAAGACGTTGTCGGCGCAGCTCGTCTGCCGGTCGCAGACGTTGACGTTCGACGGCAGAACGACGAAGTAGACCGGCGCGTTGGAGGGAAGCGAGGAAGACAACGGGCCGTCATCGGGCAGCCCGGTGCTGATCAAGCGCTGGAGCTCGGCCTCGATCTGGGCGTCGCTGATGCACGTCGATTCTCCAGCCCGGAGCGAGCCGCAGTTGTTTTTGTCGAACGCCGGGTACGCCTGTGTGTCGGTGATCGCCTGGGTCGGGGCGTTGAACGTCTGAAGGTAGTTGGCGAATCCAGAAGCGTCCGTGAATTGCCGCGCGACGGCGAACGCGTTGGACGACTTGCCGCTGTCGGCGGCGGCGTCTGAGAAGTAGCGCTTCAGCAGCGTCTGCGAGCTCGCCGGGATCGAGAACCCGCTTGGGGTCCAGAAGACGACGTAGGCGGCGCTCGAATGCACGACCGGGCCGCCGTGGTAGTTCAGGTTGCCGTTCGAGGAGAAGTTGGACCCGTGCTGAGCGGCGATCGATCCAGGGATCGAAGTGGGGGCGATCCCGCCATGGGGAAGGATGCCGAAGAACTGCCCACTCGGTGTATGAACCACGACCGCCGAGGCGGCGGGCACGCCGATTGCGAGCGCGGCGAGCAGCGCGCTCGCGGCAGCGAAGCCACTACCCAACCGGGTCTTCATCCAGCCCCAAGACTCCTTTCGCCCGTCCCCCTGAGCCGCCGACCCTCCCTGCCGGCACCTCAACAACACGCTTTGTCTCAGCTATTCGTCCAGGAAACGGTACAGGGGCTACAGATCACGTCAAGTACTGGGCGCACGCGGGCGTTCCAGGTAGGCCGTGGGTGCGAGGAACGGCCGGGGGAGGGGCGGCCGGCGCCGTGGCGCCGGGCGCCCACGACGTGCCTAGCTGAAGGTGATGTAGAAGTGCGTCGGGACAGGGTTGCTGGTAGCCGCGTTGAGCGTCTCGACCTGGACGTTCTCGCCGGCGTTGCAATTGGTCGCGGCGGTGCCGGGCGCGTCGATCTCTAGCTGAGTGATGAGGCTGTTGCCCGGCGCACCTGCAAAATCGATCGTGGCGGTGGCGTTGTGCGGGGTGAAGGGCAGGTTGCCGAAGCAGAACGCTGCGTTACCGCGCTTTGTGACGGTCGCCGACCCCATGCCCGCGGTCTTGGTTGGGTCGAAACCGGCGGTCGCCCCGTCCCATGTCACGTGAGCGTAGGCGAGGGCGCTTCCGGCCGGTCCCGGCTGCCCCGTCTGCCCCGACTGTCCTGGCTGACCTTGGGGGCCCCGGGGTCCGATGGCATTCCAGCTCAGCTTGCGGTCGTGGCGGCCGCAGTGGCCGACGTAGAGGCCGCCGCCGTGCTTGTGGACGCACGCGTGGATCGTGCCCGTCCCCCCGCTGGCGATCGCGTAGCCGCCCCCGGCGAGCAGCAGTGCGGCGGCAGCACCCACAGCCGCCGACCCCGCGCGGCTGGCCAGTACTCGTCTCATGATGTCTCCTCTCGTTGCTCTACAGCACGAGGCCCGGTTCGACTCCGGGTACGGGTTCCCTGTCGCCTCCTACACTTGCCCTGTGGCGACGCGTCCGCGGATCGGCGACCTCGAGCGCTGGCAGCGCGAGACGTTCGGTCGGTCCCCCGAACGCGACGCGCTTTTCTCGACGATCTCCGGGGAGCCCGTCGCGCCGCTGTACACCGAGGAGGACCTGCCGGCGGATCCCGAGGCGGCGATCGGCTTTCCCGGCGAATTCCCGTTCACGCGCGGCGTGTACGGGTCGATGTATCGCGGACAGATGTGGACGATGCGGCAGTTCGCCGGCTTCGGGACGGCGGTGGAGACGAATGAGCGCTTCCGCTACCTCCTCGAGCACGGGCAGACGGGGCTCTCGACGGCGTTCGACATGCCCTCTCTGATGGGCTTGGACTCCGACCATCCTCGCTCGCTGGGAGAGGTCGGGCGAGAGGGGGTTGCGATCGACTCGCTCGAGGACATGGAGACGCTGTTCGACGGGATTCCGCTCGACGGCGTGAGCGTGTCGATGACGATCAACGCACCCGCGGCGATCATGCTCGCGTTCTATGTGGTCGCCGCGGAGCGGCGGGGAATCGCACCGGAGCAGCTGGCCGGGACGATCCAGACGGACATCCTCAAGGAGTACATCGCCCAGAAGGAGTGGTGCTTCCCCGTCGACCCGGCGATGCGACTCGTGACCGACATGATCGAGTGGTGCTCAGTTCACATGCCCCGCTGGCACCCGGTGTCGATCTCGGGCTACCACATCCGCGAGGCCGGCTCGACCGCGGCGCAGGAGCTCGCTTTCACCCTGAAGAACGGGCTCACGTACGTCGAGCACGCGGTGGCGCGGGGCCTCGACGTGGATGACTTCGCGCCTCGTCTGAGTTTCTTCTTCAACGCGCAAATCGACTTCTTTGAGGAGATCGCAAAGTACCGTGCCGCGCGGCGGATCTGGGCGCGGGAGCTCCGGGACACCTTCGGCGCGCGCGACGAGCGCTCGATGATGATGCGCTTCCACACGCAGACTGCCGGTGTTGCGCTGACCGCCCAGCAGCCACTCAACAACATCGTCCGAACCGCGATCGAAGCGCTCGCCGGCGTGCTCGGCGGCACGCAGTCGCTCCACACGAACAGCTTCGACGAGGCGCTCGCGCTGCCGTCCGAGCGGGCGGTGCGCCTCGCGCTGCGGACCCAGCAGATCATCGCCGAGGAAACAGGGGTCGCGAACACGATCGACCCGCTGGGCGGCAGCTACTTCCTCGAGGCGCTGACCGATCGCCTGGAGGAACGCTGCTATGAGTACTTCTCGAAGATCGCCGAGCTCGGCGGAATGGTCGAGGCCGTCAAGCAGGGCTTCCCGCAGCGGGAGATCGCCGACTCCGCGTTCCGATACCAGCAGGAGGTCGAGGCCGGCGAGCGCAAGCTGGTCGGCATCAACGCGTACACCGAGGGGGACGATCTGGATCTGACGATCCTCAAGATCGATCCGGAGTTCGAGGTCCAGCAGGTCAAGCGCGTGGCGGCAACGCGCGAGCGCCGGGACGCCGATCGCACCCGCGCGACGCTCACGACGCTCAGGGAGTCAGCGCGGGACGACAGTGAGAACCTGATGCCCCATCTGCTCGAGGCTGCGAGGACAAACGCCACCGAGGGCGAGATTGTGACCGAGCTCCAGCAGGTGTTCGGGACATACCGAGAGTCACCGGCGTTCTAGTCGGGGGTCTCTACTCGTCGGTCGAGCAGCCCGATTCGGCCGCTGCCAGGGAGGGGACCGAGATGTGTCCTCGGCCTGGCAAGCGACGATTCGCCCGCCTCGGGTGCCGGGTTGTTACCTCGAGGCCGCAATAGAATCGCGCCGCGCGCCCCATGTCCGCCACCTCCGAGAAGAAGAAGATCCGCGTCGTCGTCGCGAAGCCCGGCCTCGACGGCCACGATCGCGGTGCCAAGGTCCTCGCGCGCTCGCTCCGCGACGCCGGGATGGAGGTCGTCTACACCGGCTTGCATCAGACGCCGGAGA